>JAIFNN010000203.1 GCA_020047715.1 Bacteroidota bacterium
CGTGCTGAACGATTCAAAACTTCTCAGCCACACGCAAAGGGAAAAGCTGCGGATTGAGATAGAAAAAGATGCTATTGCATGGGCAGTCGGAATATGCTCCCCTCAGGAAATCGACAACATTAATATTCTAAATGCCTCATTCCTGGCAATGCATAGGGCGATAGAGAAATTGACAACTGTTCCCGAGTATCTGCTTATCGATGGGAACCGTTTTAAGCCATTTCCCGGGATTCAACACTCATGCATAATTAAGGGCGACGGTAAGTATTTTGCGATTGCAGCGGCATCTGTTTTGGCCAAAACCTATCGGGATGATTTTATGGCTCAGCTGCACAAGGAATTCCCCCAGTACCTCTGGAACTCGAATAAGGGATATCCTACCCGGGCGCATAGGGCAGCAATTGCAGAATTTGGGACAAGCCAACACCACAGAATGAGCTTTCGGCTTTTGGATGATCAGTTGCAGATCGGGTTTTAAGACAAAAAGAAAGGCAGTCTATACGTTAGACCGCCTTCCCTGGAATTATGTTAAGCACTAATCCCCTTAACTGTATCTTAGAATGCTACTCCAATCGTAACGCCTGCTCTTACACCAAAACCGTCGAGTAACTTCAGATCGTAGCCTTCAGAAATGCCCGTTCCGTCTTTAACAGTCAGACTTGCATTTGAATAAGCCGGCCCAATAAAAGCTTCCAATGATATCACATCTTTAAACACCTTCTGTGTACCCACCAGAATACCACCTCCGATTAGATTTAAACTGGCTTTGCCATAATCAACATCTCCCACTTCGCCTACCTTTAAAGTATAGCTGGCGTAACGAAGATAGGGAGCAATAAATCCACCTTTTGGAGCTCCTTTTTCTTCATTAAGGTAATACCTGAATTCGGGCGTTACAGTAAACCCATCAATTTTCCCGTCACCGATTTTCCAACCGCCAAAGTAACCAAATCCCAATTGGGCTGACATATCCGGGTTGAATGCTTTTTCATACGCTATGGTATATACCTTAAAAAGAGGTGCTGTGAGGCTGGTTTTTACAACATTGCTAACCTGGCCGAAGCTGTTGGTTGACGCTGAAATGGCAAACACAAGCAATAGAGGTAGAATAAATTTTTTCATTTTTTAAATGGTTTAGGTTAAGGCCTAAAAATACAAACTATATTAAACAAACAAACACTTGCCGTTTATTTTTACTAACAAGCGTTAAAATGCAATCCCGATATTCAGCCCTCCCATTACCGCAACACCCTCACCGCTTACAAATGGGCCAAGAGAAGCGTCGAGTGAAATCCTTTCCTTGAAAAGACGCTGAACGCCAACCATTATGCCTCCTCCGCCTATTTCAGCTCCGGCAAAAACAAAAGGTGCAACAAAAACACCATTCGGAGCAACTTTGGTTTCACTTAGGTAATACCTGAATTCAGGCATAATGGCAGCCTCAAGTCCGCCGCCACGGAAGACCGAAATCTGGGCGCTGGTTTCCGTGCTAAAAACCCGTTCATAGGATATTTCCAGGATTTCTCCCAGAGGAAAAGCCAAACTCGTCTTTATGAGATTCTCCCTAACCTGAGCATTCAGACATCCAGTCATAGTGAGGCTCAAAACCAGCATTGGGATTACGAAGCTTTTTTTCATGACAGATAGATTTTGATTTAACACGAAGGTACTGAATATTGGGGTGTCCCATAGCCGCCAATTCGCGAATTTCTTTTCTTTCTGTGTTCCGGGAATTACTGTTTTTCCTTTTTGTCGATTCTAAGCTGCAATTCATCAAGCTGCTCCTGTGCCAAAGGCCCTGGAGTATCGATCATTACATCCTTCCCTGAATTGTTTTTTGGGAAGGCAATAACGTCTCTGATGGAGTCGAGGCCGGCAAACATTGCCACCAGCCGGTCGAAGCCAAAAGCTATACCTCCGTGAGGGGGAGCACCGTAACGAAACGCATCCATAATGAAACTGAATTTGCGCTTTACTTCCTCCTCACCCATTCCAAGATTTTTAAACATCAGCTTCTGAATCTCCGAGTCGTGGATTCTTATTGAGCCGCCGCCCACTTCCACTCCATTGATTACCATATCATAAGCTTTCGCGCGCACTTTTCCGGGATCGGAGGTGAAATACTCCATATCTTCCTCCATAGGTGAAGTGAACGGGTGGTGCATGGCATAAAAACGTTTGCTGTCCTCATCCCATTCCAAAAGGGGAAAGTCAATTACCCAGAGGGGCCTGAAGATCGCTTTGCTTCGCAGGCCTAAACGGCTGCCCATTTCCAGTCGCAGTTCGTTGAGGGCATTAAGGGTTTGTTTTTTATCCCCCGCCATAACAAAAATCATGTCCCCGGCTTTTGCTCCCAATGTTGAGGCCCAAACGGCAAGATCTTCAGGGCTGTAGAACTTGTCTACCGACGATTTTATGGTTCCGTCATCATTCACACGGGCATAAATAAGACCCTTCGCGCCAATTTGGGGCTTTTGCACGAATGCAGTCAACTCATCGACCTGCTTGCGGGTATATTCTGCGCAACCCTGGGCACAAATCGCTCCGATATAATCGGCAGAATCGAAAACCTTGAAATCCTTGCCTTTCGCAAAGGAGGTAAATTCGGATATTTCCATTCCGAAGCGGATATCCGGCTTGTCGCAGCCATAACGCTCCATTGCATCTTTAAATGTCATACGGGGGATGTTCTCTTCGAAATCCACTCCCAATACTGTCTTGAAAAGATGGCGAATAAGTCCGGCAAAGGTTTCGAGAATATCCTCACGATCCACAAATGCCATTTCACAGTCGATCTGCGTAAATTCAGGCTGACGGTCGGCCCTTAGATCCTCGTCTCTGAAGCATTTCACTATTTGGAAATAGCGATCCATGCCGGCAACCATCAAAAGCTGTTTCAGGGTTTGGGGCGACTGCGGCAGGGCGTAAAACTCGCCTGGATTCATCCGAGAGGGAACCACAAAATCGCGGGCGCCTTCGGGCGTAGAATTCACAAGCACAGGTGTTTCGATCTCAAGGAAATCCAGTGAACTTAAATATTTGCGGGTTTCCTGAGCCATCCGGTGCCTGAGTTCCAGGTTTTTCCTGACAACCTCCCGACGAAGATCCAGATAACGGAATTTCATGCGAAGATCGTCGCCACCGTCTGACTTTTCTTCCAGTGTAAAAGGAGGGGTAATTGATTTGCTCAGCACCTTCAATTCCGTAACGGCGATTTCGATTTCGCCTGTGGGGATTTTCAGGTTTTTGTTGCTTCTTTCGGTTACGATACCAGTTACCTGAATTACAAACTCCCGACCCAACTCCCTGGCTTGTTTGCAGAGGCCGCTGTCTGTGTCCATATTAAAAACCAGCTGTGTCAAGCCGTAGCGGTCGCGGAGATCGATAAAAGTCATCCCGCCTAAGTCGCGCGAACGGTGCACCCAACCGCTGAGGGTTACTTTTGTGCCGATTTTGGTGATGTTCAGTTCTCCGTTGGTGTGTGTTCTATACATGTATTTTTTTTTGAGTGTTGGAGTGGGAAAGCAATATTAATCCATAAAGTGTACAAAAAACCTTATTTTTGACCTGCGAAATTAACAAGAAATTTTTGAATAGCGATTATTCGGGTTCAAAGGGCAGCAAAAATATTAATTCTGCCAACTCTTTTGCATCCTTTTCCTGATGATGATGCGTTTTATTAGTTGATATTTACAAATTATGAATTACCCCTTATACTCCGACGAATTCTTTATGAATGAGGCCCTGCGTGAGGCACGAAAAGCTTTTGATGAGGACGAGGTTCCTGTGGGAGCAGTTGTCGTGTCGCAAAACACTATAATAGCCCGCGGACATAACCTTACCGAAACCCTTTGCGATGTAACGGCACATGCCGAGATTTTAGCCATAACTTCTGCCGAGAATTATCTGGGCAGCAAATACCTCAATGGCTGTACGCTTTACGTCACCCTCGAGCCTTGCCTGATGTGTGCAGCCGCCACTAAATGGGCACAGTTGGACAGGCTGGTTATCGGAGCTTCCGACCCGAAAGCTGGTTACAGTCTTGTTCAGGGAGAGGTGCTGCACCCTGCAACCAAAGTGGAAACAGGAATTCTGGGGGATATTTCGGGGGAGATGCTCAAAGCCTTTTTTAAGGCTAAAAGGGAAAACCACTAGTTCAATACTACTTACATTTTCGTTTCAAGGTCTTCCACTTGAAAACCCGTCATCGCCAAATCTTTCCAATACCCCGGGTACGACTTCGAAACCACATTGGGATCGTTTATATTGATTTCCCTTGATACCAGCGCAATAGGTGCGAATCCCATTGCCATCCGATGATCCTCATAGGTGTCAATAAGCACTGATTCCACCTGCTTGAAAACCGTTTTGCCATCCCATGCGATGCAATCGCCGTTTTCAGTATAATCCAGTTGTACTCCAAACTTCTTCATTTCATTGTGGAGAGCCAGAATCCGGTCGGTTTCTTTAATTCGCAGGGTTTGGGTTCCTATAAAGCGGAAAGCAATGTTTTTGAGGACGCAGGCAGGAATCAGTGTCTGAACAAGATCCGGATTCAAGGTAAAATCATATTCGAAAAAATCAGTTGTGGGTTTTGTTTTCACCAGGGAAACCCCATTTTCCTCAAAAACTGTTTTTACTCCAAGGGATTCGAAAATCAGTGCAAGGGCAGCGTCGCCTTGCAGACTGTCGGAGGTAAGCCCGGGCATAAAGATATCGGCTTCTTCTGCCAGGGCAACCATTTCGTACCAATAGGAAGCCGCACTCCAGTCGGGCTCAACATGGAAAACACCGGCATGGTAATTTCCCTCTTCTATCTTAATGTTGTTATTGTTCCATGAATAGCGAATGCCGGCTCTCTTCATCAGTTGAAGTGTAAGATTGATGTAACTGGCCGAGACCATGTTCCCTTTGAGAGAGAGGTCTAATCCCCCGTGCAAATAGGGGGCTATAAGTAACAATGCACTGATATACTGACTGCTGACCTCGCTGTTTATACTTCGCTTGCCCCCCTTTAGCTTTGCTCCTTTAATTTTCAGGGGAGGGAAACCCTTTTTGCCTGCATACTCTATGGTGGCGCCTAACTCGGTTAGCAGGTCAACCAGCACGGCGATTGGCCTGTTTTTCATTCGCTCGGAACCGGTAAGTATCACTTCACCGGGTTTGCATGCAAAATATGCCGTAAGAAACCGCATAGCTGTGCCTGCATGCCCGGCATTGTGCTCCGGGAAGGATGAATTTAGGATGTTTAGCATGACATTGGTATCGTCGCTGTCTGATAATTCTTTGGGAATCAGCTTGTTTTCGCTGAGTGCAGACATTATCAGCAAACGATTTGAAATGCTTTTGGAGGTTGGAAGATGTACAACACCTTTTACAATGGATTCCGTATTTTTTATGTTGTAGATCATTAAAGGAAGTTTGGCATAAATTTAACGAAAATTGTTTTAATTCTGTTTTTTTGGGTTTTAAAAGATGAGGAAAGAGATAAGGGTTTTTAAATGTAACTTTGCCCGGTGCAAAAACTCGTCAGTACCTTTACACAACAAGTGAAACATGAACATATTCCAAAATACCGAAGTTGCCTTTAAAATTAAGTCAAACTATGATCTCAAAAGAGCTCTTTGGCTCTTTAGAATTATTTCATACGGTTTTATTGTGCGAATAGGAAACAAGCTTATCCCGGCAGCCATAAAAATTGGCTTTCCTATTGCATGGATAGTGAAACCTACTGTTTTCAAGCATTTCTGCGGGGGAGAAAACCTTAACGAATGCAAACCGGTTGTGGAAAAACTTGGCACAGCCCGGGTAAAATCTATTTTGGATTACTCCGTTGAGGGAGGCGAGGACGATGCAAAAATTGAGGTAGCTTTTCAGGAAACTCTCAAATCAATCGGATTTGCCGGGATTAACCCGAATATTCCTTTTGCTGTATTCAAACCTACCGCATTTATCAGGTCGTATGCCTTGGAGGCGTTAAGCATCGGGGGTGTTAGCGATGCTGAGACACTAAACGAGGGACTGAAATTCAGGGAGAGGGTAGAGGCATTGTGTAAAAAAGCCTCAGAATGCAACCTGCCGATATTGATTGATGCGGAGGATAGCTTTTATCAGCCCTTCATCGACAGCGTAGTAATGGAAATGATGAGCAAATTCAACCGCCAAAGGGCCATCGTTTTCAATACCTATCAAATGTACCGATGGGACAGGCTTGGAATTTTAAAGGAGAATTTCAGGCATGCAAGCGAGAATGATTTTTTCCTTGGCGCAAAATTTGTTCGTGGCGCATATATGGAAAGGGAAAGGGAAAGAGCAAGGCAAAGGAAATACCCGGATCCCATTCAGCCCGACAAGGAAAGTACCGACAGGGATTATGACGAGGCCCTGAAATTTTCAGTGGAAAACATTGATCGTATATCTGTGTTTAACGGAACGCATAATGAGGCTAGCTCTTTCTTCCTTATGGAGCTGATGAAGCAGAAAGGATTAAAGCCCGACGACTCAAGAATCTGGTTTTCGCAACTCTACGGGATGAGCGACCACATAAGTTTTAACCTTGCGTTACACGGGTATAATGTAGCAAAATATGTACCTTATGGGCCTGTTAAACATGTGCTTCCCTATTTGTTGAGAAGGGTTGAGGAGAACAGTTCCGTTTCGGGTCAGACAGGTCGCGAGTTGGCTTTTATTGTAAAAGAGCTCAAAAGACGTAAACAACAAAAAACTTCAATATGAAATTAGACAACCGTAAAAATACTTTTCAGATTTGGCTTAGAAAGTTTTTAACTACCATTGCTCTTACTCTTCTGGTAATTACTTTCGGGTTTACCGATTATTTCAAATCACCGGTTTTTGGAATCGACAAGCTATGGTATCTTTTAGCCTTATTGGTTTTGTATGTTGGCCTTATAGTTTATAATATACTGTTGAAACCAAATTTTGTATATTTTACCGATAACGGCGACAAGATAATCCTCAGATATTATCCAACCCGGATCTTTAACCGGAAGAAAAACTCAATTGAAATTCCAAAGCAGAGTTTCTTTTCCTGGGAAGTCGAGAAGTTCTTCTTTGGCCGTGGTGAGGTGCTCTATCTGCATGGGAAATACAAATCCGGTATTGCCAAATATCCGGGAGTAAGTCTATCGGCGGTGAGCCGCCTGGATCGTGAAAAGATTAAAGCAAGCCTTAATCTTCATGCAAAAAAGAAATTTGACTATACCCGGAATTGAGTGCTGAAACATTGTGCCACAGCAGAAATAGCAGTTCTCAATTATTGTGAATAATCGGAATGATTCCGCAACCGACTGTTTTTAGGCGTGTAGAGAGAAATTTCTTATTATCGACAAATTATTAGCCTATTGACTGTGTGAGATTTTCGTTTTTCCGTCATTAAGGGGAAAGAAAAGTTCCATGGACAAAGAAGACCTGCGGTTTCTGATAGCCCTTACCTTAATTCCGTCAGTTGGAAGCATAACTGCAAGAAAATTAATTGCATATACAGGCTCAGCAAGAGCCGTGTTCAGCGAGAAAAAATCAAATCTCCAGAAAATCCCCGGAATCGGGAGCTTTCTTGCCGGCTCTGTTAAGCCCGATCAGGTGCTGATCCAGGCCGATCGTGAGTTGCTCTATATTGGGAAAAACCAGGTAAGTGCACTTACCTTGTACGATAGAGAATACCCCGAGCGATTGAAACAGTGCCCCGACGCACCTCTGGTCCTGTATTTGAAAGGAACAAACGTATTAAACCCCGGCAAAGCTTTGAGCATCGTGGGTACACGTAATGCCACGGAATATGGATCCGAGCAATGCCGGAAAATTATCCGGGACCTCACGGAGAACAATCATAAAGTGCTTATTGTTAGCGGACTTGCTTATGGGGTAGATGCGCAGGCGCACATGGCAGCCCTACAAAACGGGCAGGAAACGGTGGCCGTTTTAGCTCATGGGCTTCATACTTTATATCCCTTTGCCCATAAAAATCTGGCGGCCAAAATTATTGAGAGTGGAGCCCTGCTTACCGATTTTTGTACGGGCGACAATCCTGAAAGGAATAATTTCCTCAAACGCAACCGCATTATTGCCGGACTTTCGGATGCGACCCTGGTAATTGAGTCAGGCAAAAAGGGAGGGGCCTTGATCACTGCCGACCTTGCACTGTCGTATAACCGCGATGTTCTTGCCCTTCCCGGCAGAGCAAGCGACACGATGTCGGAAGGTTGCAATATGCTCATTAGAGATAACAAGGCCGCACTCGTTTCAGGATGTGCCGATATCGAGTACCTCCTGGGATGGGATCGGAAAGACACAAAAGTGCAGCCACGGCAAGCAAGTCTTTTTACAGAGCTTAATGAGGATGAACAAAAAATTGTGGATGAGTTGAAAAAGGAGGAAAGGCTTTGCCCGGATATCATAAGCCTACGCACAGGTATGCCGGTAAGTAAGGTTTCCGCCACCCTCCTGAACATGGAGTTTAAAGCGCTTGTAAACGTGCTTCCAGGGAACTGTTACAGACTGATCTGAAACCTCTAAAAAATGGATTGTAAGTTTTTTGTTATTTGAGAAGATCGCCTTGATTTTTTGGCGATTTTATACAAAAAGGCACAAAAAATAAACTAATTGCATGAAATTTCATTCCAAAAGTAACAATTTCATATTATAATTTGATAAATTTGTTAATTCTGAAGATGAACCAAACTAACCTAAATTTATTCCCCTATGGACCCCCGAGTTGAACAATTTATGGCAAAGATTAAAGTGAAAAATCCTGCCGAACCCGAATTTCATCAGGCAGTTATGGAAGTGTCTGAATCATTGATCCCTTTCATTGAGGAAAATCCCAGATATAAATTCGCAAAGATTCTGGAAAGGATTGCTGAACCCGAACGAATAATAATTTTCCGCGTTCCATGGATGAACGACAAGGGAGAGGTTGAGGTGAACCGTGGATTCCGCATTGAGATGAACAGCGCTATCGGCCCGTACAAAGGTGGGTTGAGGTTTCACCCGACCGTAAATCTGGGTATACTCAAATTCCTGGCCTTTGAGCAGGTTTTTAAGAACAGTCTCACCACATTGCCCATGGGTGGCGGGAAAGGTGGATCTGACTTCGATCCCAAAGGAAAATCGGATAACGAAGTAATGCGTTTTTGCCAGAGTTTCATGACAGAATTGTGCAAGCATATAGGTCCGAACACCGATGTGCCGGCAGGCGACATAGGCGTTGGTGGCCGTGAGATCGGTTATATGTTTGGGCAATATAAAAGGATCAGAAACGAGTTTACCGGGGTGTTGACAGGCAAGGGGATTGAATGGGGAGGAAGCTTGATCCGGCCGGAAGCAACAGGCTATGGAAATGTTTATTTTGCCGAAGAGATGCTTAAAACAAGAGGTGAAAGCCTTAAAGGCAAAACCGCAGTAGTATCCGGATCGGGAAATGTTGCCCAATTTACAGTGCAGAAACTCAACCAGCTGGGAGCAAAGGTGTTGACATTAAGCGACTCGGCAGGTTTTGTTTACGATCCGGCAGGTATTGATGATGAGAAACTGGCTTATGTGATGGAGCTCAAAAATATTCGTCGCGGTCGGATATCCGAATATGCTGAGAATTTCGGAGTTGAGTATTTTGAAGGTCAGCGCCCATGGAACATTAAATGCGATGCCGCATTCCCATCAGCAACCGAAAATGAAGTGCAGAAAGAGGATGCCCTTGCACTGATAAAAAACGGATGCAAGCTCGTCTCTGAGGGGGCAAATATGCCTTCCTCACCCGGCGCAATCGAGGTTTACCTTCGCGAAAGGATTCTTTATGGTCCCGGCAAAGCTGCCAATGCCGGCGGAGTTGCCGTTTCAGGGCTTGAAATGACTCAGAATTCCATGCGACTCCCATGGTCCAGAGAGGAGGTCGACACTCGTTTGCATACCATTATGCAGAATATCCACCAAACCTGTGTTAAATACGGCACTGAAAACGGTGGGTATGTAAATTACATAAAAGGAGCCAACATCGGAGGTTTTGTCAAGGTGGCTGATGCTATGATGGCACAGGGAATTGTTTGATTCTTATGTTCAACAGTATGAAATGAAGGGGCTTGCAAGCCCCTTTTTTTTATACATTTGCTGCACATTTTCAGGAAGGAATTCCTGGAATTTTCAAGGAACTGTTCCAACAACAGGGGAGTAGTCCTGCAAATACTTTATAATACCTAAGTGGCGCTTACCGATACACATACACACCTCTACCTGCGGGAATTTGATGCCGACAGGGAAAAGGTGGTCCAAAACGCACTGGATGCGGGGATCGAAAAGATGTTCCTGCCCAACATCGATTCCGGAACCATTGAAGGAATGATGCAGCTCTGCCGAAACTATCCGGAGGTCATGTTTCCTATGATAGGACTGCATCCCGGTTCGGTAAAGGAAAACTACCTTGACGAGCTTGAAATTATCAGAGAACACGCCTTGAAGGGAGGCTTTATTGCCATTGGCGAAATAGGAATCGATCTTTATTGGGACAAGACATTTTTCCCTCAGCAGCAGGATGCATTCGAAAAACAGATTCTGCTGGCCAAAGAATTGAATCTCCCCATAGTTATTCATGCCCGTAACTCATTTCAGGAAATTTTCAATATTCTCGACAAGCATGCTGGCTCAGGCCTGCGTGGAGTTTTCCATAGTTTTACCGGGGGATTGGCAGAAGCCTCTAAAATTCTAAACTATGATTTCTATCTGGGAATCAATGGCATTGTTACTTTTAAAAACGCCGGTATTGATAAGGTTGTGAATCAAATCCCCCTAAACAGAATTCTCCTTGAGACCGATTCCCCTTATTTGTCGCCTGTTCCTAAACGGGGAGGCAGAAACGAAAGTTCGCACCTTATATATATTAATGAGTTTCTTGCAAAACTGCTTCTGGTTTCACCAGATCAGCTTGCCGAGATAACAAGTACAAATGCCAGCGAACTATTTAAAAGGAGTTAACATGAACGACAAGCAAACCTCGATTCTGATAATTTATACCGGCGGAACCATAGGGATGGTACTTAATCCCCTTACCGGTTCACTTCTTCCCTTGAATTTTGAGCTGATTTCAGACCAGGTACCTGAAATCAAGAAGTTTGGCTTCCATTTGCAGGCAATATCTTTCGACCCACCAATGGATTCTTCCGATATTGGGCCTGAAATTTGGATTAAGATCGCGGAGATTATTGCTTCCAACTATGACGAATTCGATGGATTTGTAGTGCTGCACGGTACTGATACAATGGCATATTCCGCTTCAGCAATGAGTTTCATGCTCGAGAATCTGGCAAAGCCGGTTATCTTTACCGGATCTCAGCTGCCCATCGGAGTATTGCGCACCGACGGCAAGGAAAATATCATTACTTCCCTTGAGATAGCGGCAGCAAAGGAAAACGGAAAACCGATCGTTCCGGAAGTGTGCATTTACTTTGAAAACAGATTATACCGGGGTAATCGAACCACAAAGATAAATGCCGATAATTTCAACGCCTTTCAATCGGCCAATTACCCTGCACTCGCAAAGGTGGGCGTTCACATAAAGTATAATACAGAGGATATTTTATATCCGGAAGACGGTAAAACGCTGAGCGTTAAAACGAAGTTTGATAATCATATAGCGATTCTCAAATTGTTTCCGGGGATGAACAGGGCTTTTATCGATTCAATTTTGGGAATTAAGGGCTTGAAGGCAGTAATTCTTGAAACTTTTGGCTCGGGAAATGCCCCTGCGGATGAGTGGTTTGTTAAAAGAATAAGGAAAGCTATCGAAAATGGGATAATTGTTTTGGACGTTACACAATGCAGTACAGGGAGTGTTGAACTCGGCAGGTATGAAACCAGCCGAAAGCTTTCTGAAGCCGGCGTGATCAGTGGTTACGATATCACAACCGAGGCTGCAACCACAAAAATGATGCTCCTTCTTGGACAGAACTTTCCGCATGAAGAGCTTATATTGCTTTTAAATAGTTCCATCCGTGGTGAAATTACTTTGCCATAGTAGGTAATGTTCTATTTTTTTTACTAATTTGCGGCCCGAAATTTTTTTGGAAAAGAGGACCTGATTAGAGAATCAGGGGGTCTGTAAAACAGAATCCAAAGGTTCGATTTAAGGGAGAGATGCAGGAGTGGTTTAACTGGCACGCCTGGAAAGCGTGTGAACCTCAAAAGGGTTCCGGGGGTTCGAATCCCCCTCTCTCCGCTCTCAATCTCCGAAGCATTTATGCGAAGGAGATTCTTTATGGAATAATTATTATGGCAGAGGCTATAAACTGGATTGCACATTTCTTGAAAATACTTTGTCTTGGGGTGCTAACGATTGACGAAAGCAGGGGTTTCAAAAACGATTCCGAGGTTTCCGGCCACACTTCAGTTTTGATGATAAGCCCGCAAACCTAAAATAAATTTAATTTCACAAAATAAGTTGGAAAGAAGTTTTAAAATAAAAAAGAATAAATTGTATCTTGCGAAAGTTTTTGTTGAAAATGCTGAATTACTAAGTGATTAATTTTGATAAAATTATAAAAGCTAATATTTTTAAAGACTAATATTTGTTACTTAAAACTAAAAATTAAACAAACATCAAACCATGAAAAAGTTATTTGCACTTATAGCAGTTTTCGGGATGCTAATGATGGGAGCGTCTTTTGTGGCAGTAGCCCAGGATATTACCGATTCTACAACATCTGAGGTTGAAGCAACAGCAGACAGTTCACAGATAGCAACCGCTCCAGTTGATGAGGCGACTCCCGTTGTTGATGAAGAAAAGAGTGAAGGTGGATTAGGAGTAATGCATTATCAGGTAAAAACAAAATTTATTGAGGGTGGTGCCGGTTTTATGAGTTCTATCCTTCTTTGTCTCATTTTCGGACTCGCACTTGCCTTGGAAAGGGTAATCTACCTGAATCTTGCAACCACAAACACAACAAAACTGCTTAAGAGCGTTGAAGGTGCCTTAGAAACAGGCGGAGTTGATGCAGCAAAAGAACTTTGCCGTAATACCCGCGGACCTTTGGCAAGTATTTTTTATCAGGGACTTGATAGGGAAGGACAAGGTTTGGATATCGTTGAAAAATCGATTATTTCCTATGGTGGTGTTCAAATGGGTTTGCTTGAAAGAGGCTTGAGTTGGATTGCACTCTTTATTGCATTGGCACCTATGCTCGGGTTCCTTGGAACAGTTATTGGTATGATCGTTGCTTTTGACAATATTCAGATTGCAGGTGACGTGTCCCCAACCTTGGTTGCCGGTGGTATCAAAATCGCACTTATTACAACCGTATTCGGACTTATCGTTGCTATTATTCTGCAGCTTTTCTACAATACCATTGTTGCGAAAATAGATTCAATTACCAATAAAATGGAAGATGCATCAATTTCCTTCATGGACCTTCTTGTAAAACACAATCTTAAAAAATAAAGAATTATGTCATTCTCAAAAATAGCGTCATTTGTTCTGTACGTTGTAGTGGGAATTACTATTCCCATTCTGATACTGTTTTACTTTGGGGATTCCCTTGTAAACACAGAAAAATATCAGGCAAAGTTACAGAAGATTGAAAATCCTGTTGCAAATACTACGGGTTCAAATGTTGTAATGGATTTGCAAAGTGCTGATTCCCTTTCCGGTCAGTCTGATTCAGCTTCATTCGAAAATGTTCCGGCCAAAGAGGAAACTGTAGTTCCGGTTGCAGCTGAGGAAGTTAGCTTTAATTTTGTCGAAAGGCTTGTCTATTATAAGATGGATATAGCCATTATATGGGGATATATATTACTTCTTATTGCTGCAATTACTGCTGTTGTTTTCCCATTGGTTTATGCAATTGTTCATCCGGCAAATCTGATAAGAAGTTTGCTGGTCCTGATTGGTGTTGCTACTCTGATCGGAGTCTCATATCTGTTATCATCAGGTGAAACAGTTGAAATCATTGGATATACTGGAACAGATAATTCGGACCCCGGCATATTGAAATTAATTGATACTGGGCTTATTTTCAATTATTTTATTCTCGGGCTTGCTTTATTATCTATTGTTTACGCAGAAATTGCAAAATATTTCAAATAATAATTTATACCGGATTTTAATTTTAACCGGTTAATACTATATATAAAATGGCAAAAAGAGCTGTTCCAGAAATTAATGCTGGCTCGATGGCGGATATCGCTTTCCTGCTGCTTATTTTCTTTATCGTAGCCACAACCATGGATGTTGATACTGGTA
>JAIFNN010000068.1 GCA_020047715.1 Bacteroidota bacterium
ACATTTCCTATATGTTAAGAATGGAACCTGACAGGTTGCTTTATACATTTCGACAGAATTCAGGTATTCCAAACAAGGAAGGTATTTTATCCTATGGAGGTTGGGAAAGCCAGGGATCAGGGCTTCGCGGACATACAACAGGACACTATCTTACAGCAATGAGTCTGCTTTATGCTTCAGATGATAATGAGGAAGCAAAAAAAAGAATTGATTATCTGGTTTCGGAATTGATTAAATGCCAGAACTCTCTTGGTAATGGCTATTTGAGCGCGTTTCCCGAGTCGGTTTTTGATGAGATCGAAAAAACAGGCGAGGGCTGGGCACCGCATTATACGATTCATAAAATTTTGCAGGGAATGCTTGATGCCTATACTTTAAGCGGAAATATCGAAGCTTTGGAATGTGCTGTGAAATTGGGTGACTGGCTCACCAATCGCTGCGACAATATTACCAATCGGGATGCCTGGCAAAAGATCTTCGATAAGATTGAAACAGGGGGAATCTGTGAAACTATGTCAAATCTGGCTGTGGTTACGGGCAATCAAAAATATATAAGAACTGCCGAATTTTTTGTGCAGGACAGTAAATTCCTTCCTGCTTTCGGTGGTATTGATAATCTGAACGGAAAAATCTCTTCAAATTACCACCATGCAAATACAACAATCCCTCAGTTTATCGGGCTTTTGCGACTATACCAAACTACGGGAAATGCAGATTATTTAAAGGCAACCCAATTCTTCTGGAATCAGGTGGCAATGCACAGATCCTATGCAACGGGCGGAACCGGCTTCCATGAACATTGGAACTTTGGCCCGGATACATTAAGCAGGGAGCTGGATTACCAGGCACAGGAAACCTGTTGCTCTTACAATATGCTGAAACTTACCCGGGACTTGTTTTGTGAAATGGCTGATTCTGAGTATGCTGATTATTACGAAAAAGTACTTTTTAATCATATCCTTTCATCCCGTCATCCTGAAAATGGCAGGATGATTTATATGCTTTCACTACGACCAGGACATTGGAAAATGTTTGGAAATGAGGAGGATGCATTTTGGTGTTGTCAGGGAACAGGGATCGAAAACCCTAACAGGTTTGGCGAAGCTATCTATTTTAAAAATAAGGATAACTTGTTTGTAAACCTTTTTATTGCTTCAGGGCTGGAATGGAAAGAGAAGAACATCACCATCACTCAGCAAACGAAATTCCCTTATGAGAATATATCTGTCCTCAGAATTTCCGGAAATAAGGCTGCTTTTGGTTTAAATATCAGGGTTCCGTATTGGGCAAAAGAGGGAATAAGGATAAGCATTAACGGACTGGAAATTAAGGCATCAATCCAACCTTCAGGATACATTACCATCAACAGGAAATGGGAGAATAACGATGAGGTAAAGATCGAAATCCCGATGTTGATGCATCTGGAGTTTTTACCCGACGACACCACAAGTTTTGCAATTCTCTATGGTCCTGTTGTACTAGCCGGTGCCATGGGTCAGGAGGATATGCCTTATTTATATACCAATAATACCTACTATAATCCTCCTCCTGACAGCTTATTGTCGAATGATTGGATGCCTGATTTAAAGGTTTCAACAGAAAATCTCGATTGGGTTAAAAGAACGGACAATCAAAAATTGAATTTTTTGATCAGTGATTTGAATAATGAATTTATTTTAAAACCTTTATTTGAAATATATAATGAAAAATACCATGTCTACTGGAAACTAAGCAAATAACCTTATTTATATTGTATGTCTGATTTCATCTTGTTGTCAAATCAAAATTGCATAACACAGACTTTAGAACCAATAAGATAATATTATGAAAAATTCATTTCTTCTGACGTTGATTTTCATATTTTTCCTTGTGTCATGCATGGAAAACTCAAAGCAAATCAGTCAGGTACATGTTGTTCAAGACTGGAAATCAATTCTTAACGAACAAATATCCTTACTAGGTCATCGAAACTGGATTTTGATTGTTGATAAGGCTTTCCCATTGCAGAATGGGTCAGGAATTATTACAATTGACACTAATGAGGATTTACTTTCAGTGCTGAATTACACCCTGCAGCAAATTGATAATTCCATTCATGTAAAACCAATTATTTATACTGATACGGAGTTGAGATTTTTAACGAAGGATCAAATACCTGATATTGAAATATATAAAGCCTCGTTAGCTGAGATTATCGATTTTTCCAGTTCACAGGAATTATTCCACGATTCTGTTTTTGTTAAGATTGATGAGGCTTCCGGATATTTTAAAGTTTTGGTTCTGAAGACAAACGGGACTATTCCATATTCATCAGTTTTTCTTCAGCTCGATTGTAAATACTGGTCTGCCGAAAACGAAAAACAACTTCGGGATAAAATAAGATCTGAATACAATGAGGAATAATAAAAATTCCTTTTATAAGATGATCTTAATAACTAAAAACGAATTTAACCCATTAAAGATGAACAAAATACTGATTTTTTTCCTGTCACTAATATTGTCTGGCTTTTTATCTGAATTAGATGCTCAGAACGAGTCTGTTTTTAAGCCAAGACACATTAAAAAAGTAATGACCCGTGCCGCTGTATGGCAGCTCGGTAATCCCAAGCATGAACTGTGGGACTGGACCAATGGGGCTTTCTATGCAGGGATTTCGGCTGCTTACAGAACCACAAATGATACAAAGTTATTGGATGCAATGCTGGAAATGGGAGAGAAAAACAATTGGAAACCCGGACCAAGATTGCATCATGCAGATGATCATGTGATAGGACAAACCTATGTTGATTTATTCCGACTGAAAAATGATGCCAGGTTAATCCAGCCTTTTACCCAACAAATGGATTCATTTCTTACCATCCCATTTCAGCCCCACGGCATAGAAGTTATTACATGGTGGTGGTGCGATGCATTGTTTATGGCTCCTCCTGCATTGGTTAAGTTATCAGTAACTACAGGGGATAAAAAATACATGGAGAAAAGTGACCATCTCTATCATGAGTGTTACAACTTGCTTTACGACAAGGAAGAAAAACTCTTTGCCCGCGATTTGAATTTTGTTATTAAAGATGAGGCTACTGACCGTCGGGAAGCTAATGGGGAGAAGATTTTCTGGTCGAGGGGAAATGGTTGGGTAATGGGCGGCTTAGTATTGATAATGAGTGAATTACCTGACGGCTATCCTGAAAGACTATTTTATGAAACAATTTTTAGGCAGATGGCTGAGCGCATTGCCGAGCTTCAGCAGGAGGACGGTTTATGGAGGTCAAGTCTGCTCGACCCGGATTCATATCCGGGAGGCGAAGCCAGCGGTTCAGGGTTTTATACTTTTGCGCTTGCCTGGGGAATAAACAATGGAATTCTCGATACCGAAAAATACCTGACTGTTGTTCGAAAGGCTTGGATAGGATTAAATACCTTACTTCAAGCTGACGGACATGTTGGATGGTGTCAGCCAATAGGTGCAGATCCTCGGAAAAATTTCACTTCTGAGAGTTGGGAAGTATATGGTACAGGGGCATTCCTTCTTGCTGGTAGTGAAGTTATTAAACTTTATCAGAAGTAAATCCAACCATATTCTCCTCACAATACTCTTTGGCTATGGTCTCGCCTTTCAGCACCATCAAACCGTTCATAGCCAGAGCATGCATTTCATCCTCACCCGGATAAATGATTACAGGAGCGATATAGGTAACCATTTTCTTGATATATTCAACTACCATCGGGTTGTTGGCTATTCCACCGGTGAGAATAATGGCGTCTACCTCGCCGTTGAGCACGGTTGCCATGGCCCCGATATCTTTTGCCACCTGATACGACATGGCATCCTGAATAAGCCGTGCATTGTCATCTCCGTCGAGTGCCATAAGCTCAATCTGGTAAGCGCTGTTGGTGCCAAAATAGGCCATCAATCCCCCTTCACCGTTAACCATTTTTTTAACTGCATCCATTGTTACACCCTCGGAAAAGCACATTTTTATTAGTTGTCCGGCCGGAAGTGTACCTGAACGCTCGGGAGAAAAGGGACCTTCACCGTCCAATGCATTGTTTACATCGATTACACGTCCCTTGCGGTGCGCCCCAATAGAAATGCCTCCACCCATGTGGGCTATAATAAGGTTAAGTTCTTCATACTTCGAATTCAGAAGCCTGGCGTAGGAGCGCGCAATGGCTTTTTGGTTGAGCGCGTGGAAAATGCTCACCCGGTTGAAATCGGGATGGCCCGCAAAACGAGCTACCGGCTGCATTTCATCTACCACAACAGGGTCGGCAATATAGGCTTTCGCGTTAGGGAGGCTCTTGGCAATGTCGTCGGCAATTAATCCCCCGAGATTACTGGCATGCTCTCCGAGAATTCCTTCCCTGAGATCATCTTTCATACGCTCATTTATGATGTAAATTCCAGATTTGATAGGGCGTATAAGTCCCCCGCGACCCACCACAGCCTCAATTTTGTCTAATTCGATGTGAGCATGATGCAGCTCATCCAAAATAATGTTTTTCCTGAACTCGTACTGGTCTGTGATCTTCTTAAACTGACTCAGCAACTCGTTCGAGTGCCTGATCGACTTCAGGAAAATCACCTTTGCATTCGAATAGACAGCGATTTTTGTGGATGTTGATCCGGGATTGATCGCTAAAATTTGCTTTAGTGGCATAATTTGAGTTTTTTAGAGTGCTGCGGCCAGGGCAATAGAATATAGTTTGTTCATTTCACTGTCTGCACGGGATGTCAGTACAATCGGTGCATTGGCTCCTGTGATAATGGCTGCGGCTTTACCATCGGAAAGAAAAATCAGTGATTTATAGAGGATATTACCGCTGTTCAGGTCGGGTGCAATCAGGATGTCGGCATCGCCTGCCACTTCCGAATGAATTCCTTTCTGAAGTGCGGCCTCCTTGGAAACAGCATTGTCGAGTGCCAGGGGACCATATACGATACAGTTGGTTATGTGCTGCTCCTGATTCATCAGGGTAAGCGAAGCCGCATCGGTGCTGGAAGGGATTTTATCGTTAACGGTTTCTATGGGAGCCAATACAGCCACTTTGGGATTGCTGATACCCAGCTTTAGCATGACATCCACAGCATTTTCAATGATATTTGCCTTTTCCGATAGGCTGGGGCTGATGTTCATTGCAGCATCGCTCACTCCAAGCAGCTTATGGTAGTGAGAAGTTTGGAAAAGTGCGAAATGGCTTAGTGTTTCCCGCTTTCTCAAGCCCGCATCCTTGCTCAGAACCGCTTTTAGCAGGATTGCAGTAGGAACCATGCCTTTCATAAGGATCTCAGCCTTCCCTTCGCGGATAAGCGATACCGCCAAAACACAGGCTTTGGCTGGATCCGGCTCGTCAATTACTATATACTGATCGCTTTTAAGACCAATAGAAGCTGCTATAGCATTTATTTCCTTTGACTCGCCAATAAGGTAGGGCTCAACGATTTTCAGCTCGCATGCCCTCTTAATGGCTTCAAGAACGTGATGGTCTGAGGCCGCTGCAACTGCAATACGTCGCTTCGGCCTGCTTTGAGCATAAAGAATTAAATCATCAAGTGATTTAAATGCCATATAGGGTCCTATTTGTTAACAGATTCGAGAACGATTCTTTCGGTATCCCTTGCTATTACAAGTTCTTCGTTTGTTGGAACAACCATGGCCGTTACTCTGGACCCCGGTTTGCTGATAATAACTTCCTTGCCTCTTTTACCTTTGTTGGCTTCCGGGTCAAACTCAAGTCCCAGAAATTCCATGTCCTTGCAAACCTCTTCGCGGGTTTCCGGACCGTTTTCACCTACTCCCCCGGTAAAAATAATAACATCCACACCCCCCATAGCTGCTGCATAAGAGCCGATGTATTTCCTGATACGGTAATGGTACATCTCCAAACCGAGAATGGCCCGCTCGTTGTTGGCTTCCGCTGCGGTTTCAATTTCCCGCATATCGGATGAAACACCGGTGATTCCTAGCATACCGCTGTGTTTGTTTACCAGAATGTTTGCATTGAGGTGATCGATGTTTTCCTTTTGCATGATGTACAGCAACACGCCCGCATCCAGATCGCCGGTGCGGGTTCCCATGATAAGGCCTTCCACCGGGGTGAGACCCATGGACGTGTCAACCGATTTCCCCCCTTTAATGGCAGCTATGGAAGCTCCGTTCCCAAGGTGACAGGTAATCATTTTAAGGTCTTTCAAATCTTTGCCCAGCATCTCTGCAGCTCTTGCAGAAACATATCGGTGACTGGAACCGTGGAAGCCGTATCTTCTGAGGCCATATTTGCGATACAGTGAGTAGGGAATGGCATACATGTAGGCATGGGGTTCCATGGTCTGATGGAATGCCGTGTCAAAAGCTCCTACCTGCGGCACACCCGGCAAAAGGTGCTGCATTGCATAAATCCCCTTGAGGTTTGGCGGATTGTGAAGGGGGGCAAGGTCGATGCATTCTTCCATTTTCTTGACTACCTCGTCGGTTATGTATTCGCTTCCTTTGAAAGCTTCTGCCCCGTGAACTACCCGGTGACCCACAGCATCAATCTCATTAAAGTTTTTGATACTTCCGTATTTCTCGCTTTTCAGGATACCCAGAATATATTCGATACCTGCCTGATGATCCAAAATCTCGCCCTCGATTTTTACTTTGGTGCCATCAAGCCGTTCGTGCTTGATGAATGATCCGTGTAACCCGATTTTTTCAGCCACCCCCTTGGCAAGCACTTCGGTGGTGGTCATGTCAAATAACTGATATTTTATAGATGAGCTTCCACAGTTTAATACTATGATCTTCATTTTCTTTTTTGTTTGCGTGAATGATTTATTTAAATTCCGTTGCGGTGATGGCCTGACTGATGATTTTCCCGTTCTCGTATTTATAGAATCCCTTTCCGGTCTTCAGTCCGTGATATCCTGCGCGAACCAGCCGCTTAATAATCGGACTGGCTTTGAATTTCTGCAACCCGTATTCGGCATAAAGGTTGTCCATCCATTTCAATAAATTATCCAGACCGATACGGTCGGCCATTTCAAAAGGACCAAACAAAAGCCCATATCCCATTTTCATGGTCGTATCGATGCACTGAACACTGGCAACTCCTTCCATGAGGGTTTCGCAGGCTTCATTAATAAGGGTGACAATTAAACGGCTGCTCACATGCCCTGGTGACTCGTTAATAACGATTGCCTGTTTTTCAATCATTTTGGCGAATTTGAGCACAAAATCAAAGGTGGCGTCGTTTGTTTCTATTCCCCTGATAACTTCAACTATCTTTATGGAGGCAGAAGGAGAGATGAAATGCAATCCCGCAGTTCTTTCCGGATGTTTGAGTTCACTGGCAATTTCGGATATCATCAGGGTAGAGTTGTTCGATGTGATAACCACATCCTCGGCAACGATTTCCTCCACTTTCCTGAAAACTTCCTTGCGCATATTGATGTTGGTTCCCGGTTTTTGGGAATTTATCGATTCAATTACCAGGTCGGCATCACGTATATCATTGAAATCAACAGATCCTTTGATATGGCTGAGGATAACCCGTTTCTCGCCAACGGTAAGTCCCCATTGATTGATTACTTCGTCGAGGTGGGCATCAATCTGTTGAAATACTTCTTTGATTTTAGCTTCACTTACTTCGATAAACACAACATCCATCCCATGTTGTGCAACGGTGCGGGTTATTTCCTGACCCATGCTTCCGCAGCCTATTACGGCCACTTTCTGGATGCTGCCTTTTTTTTGAATTCGCTTGCTAAGCGCAAAATCGTCTAATGTCTCGGGCATTTTACTAATTGTTTTTGTTGATATATACTGTTCCTTATTTATAATCTTCACTGTTTCCTCTAACTACTTCATTCCTGCTGCCTGATTGGCAGTAATTGCCACGAGATTCACGATGTCGCTTACCGAACATCCCCTTGACAAATCGTTAATAGGGGCAGCCATTCCCTGAAGAACCGGTCCAATAGCTTCAGCATGGGCTAGTCGCTGAACCAGCTTGTAGCAGATGTTTCCTGATTCCAGGGTAGGGAATACCAAAACGTTTGCTTTCCCTGCGATCTGGCTTCCGGGAGCCTTGCTCTGACCGATGGCTTCAATGATTGCAGCGTCGGCCTGCAGCTCTCCGTCGATCATCAGACTGGGGTCCATTTCTTTTGCAATACGCGTTGCGCTAACTACTTTGTCGACCATTGCATGCTTTGCGCTTCCCTTTGTCGAGAAACTTAACATCGCAATTCTGGGTTCGAAACCGGCAATGGCCCGGGTGGTTTTTCCGGTGGCCACGGCTATCTCAGCCAATTCCCTGTCAGTAGGATCGGGATGTACAGCACAATCGGCAAAAACCATCAAACCATCGTTGCCGAATTCCTTGTCTTTCAGAATCATTATGAATGCCCCGGAAACAACCGAAATCCCCGGCATGGTTTTCACATACTGAAATGCTGGCCGCAGCACGTCGCCCGTAGCGTTCATGGCTCCGGCAACCTCACCGTCGGCATCTCCGGCTTTGATCATCAAAGTGCCAAGATACAAGGGGTCTTCGATTAAACGTGAGGCTTCCTCTTTTGTTAAGCCTTTGCTCTTCCTGAGCTCCACCATCAGATTGATATATTTCTCCTTGTTTTCGTGGGAGAGAGGGTCGATAATAACGGCCTTGCCAAGCTCTTTCAAGCCGAATTCTTTGGCTTTTTTCGAAATCGTATCGGGGTTACCAATCAGAAATATTTTTGCAAGTCCCTCACTCAGAATGATATCGGCTGCTTTGAGAGTCCTTTCTTCTTCGCCCTCAGGTAAAACAATCCTCATTTGGTGCTGCTTTGCCTTTTCTTTAATTATTTGTATTAAATCCATTGATTGTCAATTATTTAAGGTGTTGATACATTGGTTTCAAAATTAGTTAAAAAAAACAATTTCCTTTATCCCTCCAGTATGATTTATATCACGATTTTAATCTGTTGTAAAACAACTCCCATGAAATGAGCAAAATCCGGGGTTTGTTGTTTAAAGTGCATATTATTAAACTCTGGCTGCAAAGCAAACTTATTGAAGAATAATATCGACCGTTATGAACCCTTCAAACAGAGTTTTGTTTTCTGAGATGGAGTACTCAAAAATACCATTTAATCAGCGGCATTTCCTAATTTCCTAATTAATATTGACTATGAACCACAATCAAATTTTCGACAGGCTATGGAGCGACTATATTCTTCAGAACCCTTCAGCCGGTAAGATCTTCGAGCTTTTTACCCGGGAGGGTGAAGTTGTTCTGAACGATCATATTGCGTTCAGGACGTTCAACGATCCGCGCTTGGATATCAGTGTGCTGGCCAGAATTTTTTTACAGAACGGCTTTATTGAAAAGGGCGAATATGTTTTTGAAGAAAAGCATTTGTTTGCGAGGCATTACGAGCACGTTTCCGACCCAAAGGCCCCGCGTGTTTTTATCTCCCAGTTGATACTGGAGGATTTCTCCCCCTACCTCCAGAAGATCATACGCGAAGCCATAAACGCAGTTCCTGAAGAAACTTGTCTCTCAGACGAACTGATCTTTGCCGGAAGTTTGTTTCCAAAGCCTTCGTACGACGTGTACAACAAGTTAAGAGAAGAGTCGGAATATGCTGCCTGGCTGTATGTTTTCGGCTTCAGGGCAAATCATTTTACCGTAAGTATCAATGCCTTAGAAAAATACGATACCATTGAAAAGGTTAATGAGTTTATTAAAGCCGGTGGTTTCCCCCTAAATTCTTCGGGAGGGGAAATCAAAGGAACCAAGGAGGAACTCCTGCGGCAATCGAGTACCTTGGCCGACCGCGTAAACATCAGTTTCGTGGAGGGCGAATTTCAAATTCCCGCATGCTATTACGAATTTGCCCAGCGCTATGCCGATAAGGACGGTCAGCTATACTCGGGTTTCATTGCCAAATCGGCTGACAAAATTTTTGAGAGCACAAATTTCACTTCAAAGTAAGAGGATAACGGGTAGGTGTGCTAATGCCGAACGCAGCAGCGCGGCAAGAATTATACTGTTGGTTTCAGAAACTTTCGGGGCTGAAATTTTTTAGTTCCAATCTGAATTGTATTCCTTTATATTAGACGGATTAGCGGCACCTTACCCATCACTCCCTATAGCAGCAATATTAATAAATCATGAACTTGTGTTAATCCTGTTTAAACTTCGAAATTTAAACTACCTTTGCGAATTCTTTTTGGAACCGAATTATAAAGCTAATGTACGAAATAAGAAACATCGCAATTATTGCCCACGTTGACCATGGTAAAACCACACTGGTAGACAGAATCCTACATCAGGTAAACCTCTTCCGCGACAACCAGGAGGTTGAGGATCTTATACTTGATTCGAACGATTTGGAGAGGGAGAGAGGAATTACCATTCTTTCAAAAAACGTTTCGGTTCGTTACAAGGACACAAAAATAAACATTATCGACACTCCGGGTCACTCCGATTTCGGGGGAGAAGTGGAGCGCGTTCTGAACATGGCCGACGGAGTACTCCTGTTGGTTGACGCTTTCGAGGGACCAATGCCTCAAACCCGTTTTGTGCTGCAGAAAGCTCTCGAGCTCAACCTCAAGCCTATTGTGGTAATCAATAAGGTAGATAAGCCAAACTGCAACCCCGAAGACGTTCAGGAAATGGTTTTCGATCTTATGTTCAGCCTCGACGCAACAGAAGAACAGCTAAACTTCCCAACCGTTTACGGCTCATCAAAAGAAGGTTGGATGGCAGAGGATTTCAGAACTCCAACCACCGATATCAGCTATTTGCTCGATACCATTATTTCCTACATAAAACCGCCCAAAAAGCAACCTGGTAACCTGCAAATGCAGATCAGTTCGCTGGATTACTCAACTTACCTGGGAAGAATTGCGGTTGGACGTATCACACGTGGTGCAATCAAAGCAGGGATGACCGTTGCCGTGATGAAAGCCGATGGCCGCATTCAGAAATCGATTGTTAAGGAACTCTATCGCTTCGAAGGGCTTGGCAAGGAAAAAGTTAAAACGGAAATCGAATCGGGAGAGATTTGCGCTGTTTTGGGATTGGAGAATTTTGAAATAGGCGACACCATTGCTGATTTCGAGAACCCTGAGGGATTAAAACGAATAAATGTAGATGAGCCTACCATGAGTATGCTCTTCACTATAAACAACTCCCCGTTTTACGGTAAAGAAGGCATTTATCTTACATCCAGGCATATACGCGACAGGCTATTTAAGGAAATTGAAAAGAACCTGGCATTGCGCGTCGAGGAAACCGATTCTCCGGAACGACTCCTTGTTTTCGGTCGTGGTATTTTGCACTTATCCATTTTGGTTGAAATAATGCGCAGGGAAGGATATGAATTCCAGCTGGGCCAGCCTCAGGTTATTATCAAGGAAATCGACGGAGTTAAAAACGAACCTATTGAAACCCTTACCATTCAGGTAAAAGAGGAGTTCTCAGGCAAGGTTATCGAAGTGGTAAGTCGCAGAAAAGGCGAAATCGTTAATATTGAAACAAAAAACGACCGCATTATCCTGAATTTCGACATTCCTGCACGGGGCATCATCGGACTTACGAACCCGATCCTAACCGCCACAGAAGGCGAAGCTGTTATTGCTCACCGTTTCAAGGCTTACGAGCCATGGAAGGGCGAAATACAGAATCGCAGAAGCGGCGTTTTGATCGCTATGGAAACAGGAACCGCTATTGCCTACTCCCTCGACAAACTGCAGGACAGGGGCAAATTCTTTATTTTCCCGGGGGAGGAAATTTACGCCGGCCAGATTATCGGCGAATATACCCGTATGGAAGATCTTGTTGTAAACGTTACCAAAACCAAGAAACTAACCAATATCAGGGCTTCCGGAACGGATGACAAAGCAAACCTTACACCTCCCGTTCGCTTTTCCCTCGAAGAGGCTATGGAATACATTCGTGGCGACGAGTATATGGAAGTTACTCCCAAATCCATCCGACTCAGAAAAATCTATCTGGATGAGAACGATAGGAAGAGGATGAAGAAGAGTGAGTGATACCTGAATCAAATAACTTTTAATATCTTTAAGCCTCTTATCAAAATAAGGGGCTTAATTTTTTTAGTTATGCATTCTGCTGTAATTCAAGATACTATACAAAATGATCTGATTGGTTTAAGATCAGGGATGGAAGGTGATCTGCTCACCGATTCCGCTAATCTCCTCATATATGCCACTGATGCTTCAGCATACAGGGAACTCCCTTTGGCAGTTGCGCTGCCTAAAACCAACGGTGATATCAGGCAACTGATCGATTTTGCCAAAAAACACAAGCTTACTATTATTCCGCGGGGGGCAGGAACTTCGCTGGCAGGTCAGGTTGTGGGAAATGGTATCGTTGTGGATATCTCCCGCTACATGAACCGCATACTTGAGGTGAACAAGGAGGAAAGATGGGTAAGGGTTCAACCCGGGGTTGTGTTGGATGAACTGAACATTGCGCTTAAATCCACCGGATTGTTTTTTGCTCCTGAAACTTCCACATCGAATCGTTGCATGATCGGGGGAATGCTCGGAAACAACAGCAGTGGACTGCATTCGCTTATTTATGGCACAACCAGGGAACACACGCTTGAAATTCAGGGTTTCCTGAGCGATGGCTCTGAAGTTGTGTTCAAAGAACTGGACCCGACGGAGTTCCAATCGAAATGCGAACTCAGGAATCTGGAAGGCGAGATTTACCGGCATATCCGGATCTTGTTGTCCGACCCGTCACACCTGGAGAAGATCGATAAAGAATATCCCGATAAGTCCATCGTGCGAAGAAACACGGGTTATGCCCTGGACGAACTTTCCGACTGTGAAATTTTTCAACCCCAAAGCAACAAGGCATTCAATTTCTGCAAGTTGCTAACCGGATCGGAGGGAACCCTGGCCTTTACTACCGAAGCCAGGCTTAAGCTCACACCGCTTCCTCCCGCTGAAAAAGCGCTGGTTTGTGCCCACTTTGACTCGGTTATGGAGGCCATAAAGGGAAACCTTATTGCGCTGAAATACCTGCCGGGAGCGGTTGAGCTGATGGACGACAAAATCCTGCAGCTTACCCGTGAGAATATCGAGCAGCGCAAGAACCGTTTTTTTGTAAAGGGGGATCCGGGGGCTATCCTGATGATTGAGTTTGCAAGAGACACTATGGAGGAAATCCAGTCACTTGCATCCCAAATGGAAGCAGAGATGCGGGCCGCAGGCCTTGGATACCATTTCCCGGTTGTTACCAAAAACGACATTAAAAAGGTGTGGGATTTGCGCAAAGCCGGACTCGGTGTACTTTCCAACATGCCCGGAGACGCCAAACCCGTTTCGGTTATTGAAGATACTTCAGTGAATCCGAAGGTACTGGAAGCATATATTTCCGATTTCAACGAGGTTTTGAAAAAGTACAAGCTCGAGTGCGTTTACCATGCCCATATTTCGGTGGGAGAGCTGCATCTCAGGCCAATATTGAACCTGAAAGATCCGGGGGATGTTGAGATGTTCCGCTTAATTGCCGGAGAATCCGCTAAACTGGTAAAGAAATACAAGGGATCTCTCAGCGGTGAGCATGGCGACGGACGGCTGCGTGGGGAATTCATTCCGGTTATGGTAGGACCGGAAATCTATTCATGGTACAAGGACATTAAAAGGGTATGGGATCCGGGAAAGGTATTCAACGCTTCAAAGATTGTGGATACACCTCCCATGAACTCCAGCTTGCGCTATGTTCCCGGCGAAGTTGTCAAAGAGATTAATACCATTTTTGATTTCAGCCATGACGGGGGATTCATGCAGTCGGTCGAAAAATGCAACGGTTCGGCCGATTGTCGCAAATCAGAAATCATCGGAGGCACCATGTGCCCGAGTTTCATGGCCTCGAGGGATGAAAAAACCACCACCCGTGCCAGAGCCAACATCCTGAGGGAAATGATCACCAACTCAAAGAAATCCAATCCCTTTGACCATAAAGAAATTTATGATGTGCTTGATCTTTGCCTCTCCTGCAAAGCATGCAAATCGGAGTGCCCCTCAAACGTCGACATGGCAAAACTCAAGGCTGAGTTTCTGCAGCATTACTACGACAGCAATGGAATACCCTTAAGAACCCGTTTAATAGCCTATAT
>JAIFNN010000164.1 GCA_020047715.1 Bacteroidota bacterium
ATGTCCGGAAAGATCTACCTGATACCAAACACTCTCGGGGATACCGTCCCTGGTGATGTTATTCCCGCGGGAGTTATACAAACACTGCACAAACTTACTCACTTTATTGTAGAGGACATCCGGAATGCGAGACGTTTTCTTGTAAAAACAGCTTATCCCCACAAAATAGACGATATAGTTTTCTTCGAGCTGAACAAACACACACCCCTTGCTGATATCCCCGGCCTAGTGCTTCCCTGCGAAAAAGGAACAGATATGGGCATCATTTCAGAGGCAGGAGTGCCTGCAGTTGCCGACCCGGGAGCGCTTGTGGTTGAAATTGCCCATAAGCGAGGAATCAGGGTAATCCCTTTAACAGGCCCCTCGTCCATCCTGATGGCTCTTATGGCTTCAGGGCTAAACGGTCAGAATTTTGCATTCAAGGGATACCTGCCGGTTGACAAAAAAGATCTCGCAAGCGCTTTAAAAGATATGGAGACCCGCTCGAAACGGGAAAACCAAACACAGATTTTTATTGAAACCCCCTACCGAAACATGCGACTTTACGAAGAGATTCTAAAAATCTGCCAACCCACCACGCAGCTTTGCATTGCAAAAAACCTCACTACTGCTGAAGAGAGCGTTGAGGTTAAAAGTATTGAGAAATGGAGGAAATCGAAAACAGACCTGGACAAGCAACCTGCTGTATTTCTTATCCAGGCCTGAGAAATCTAGTCTTTCACAATATTGGTAAGGTTAAGATCGAAAACAAGTGTTGTAAAAGGAGGAATTACATTTCTGTAATAGTTGTCAAACCTGCCATAATCGCCATAGGCATGATAATACGGTATAACAACAGTTGCCGAAGCATTTTTCCGAAGCATTTTCACCCCATTCTCAAAACCCGGGATCACAGCATTTGTTCCGAGGGTAAATCCAAAACTCTTACCTGTACCTGTAGCATCGAATACATTCCCGTTTAAAAACTTACCCGTATAGGTTACCGTTACCACGTCGCCATCTACGGGGTTTTCGCCATCGCCCTCAACGGTTTCTGTAAAGTAAATTCCTGTAGCGGTAGAATCGGTTGATAATTCTTTTGATTGCAGGTACTCCATCATCAGCCCGGTTTCAAAACTCCGGGGATCAGGAATTACATTAACCAGCTCCACATCAAAAACAAATGAGCTATAGGCAGGTATCAGGGCGGTGGATTGCCCTCCCAATGCAAGATCCGAGGGGAATATCAACCGGCTCTTTCCTCCCTCTCTCATTTTTGCTATTCCCTGGTTCAGACCGGCATAAGAAATATATCCCAGAATAAGTCTGGTGGGACCATAATAGACTTTGTCGACGTAAAGACCATTGTCAACTGCAACCTGTTTTTCGGAGGTCATAACAACGCTGTTGTTGTAAATCAGCCTGCCGGTATATTTAATTTCCATCCACTTTCCTACTTTTGCGGAATCACCAGTTCCAGCAAGAGTTTCTATGTAATAAAGTCCTGATTCGGTTGGTTGGACCGTGATATTATTGGATAATATGTAATTGTTAAGAATTCTCGTCTCTTCCGCGATCTGCGCCTCACTGTCATCTTTCATGCACGACGAAACGGAAAGGATCAAAATACCCGATAAGGTCAAAAGTTTAATACTTCTAATGATCATGATTTTATAAGTGTTGATTATTTAATTCTTAGATGCAAAGTTATGCTATTTGGTTGCCTTTGGTTTCAAACTTATTCAATTTTAACAACCTCCAGGGTATAAATTAAGGATGTATACGGGGGAATAATCCCGAAGTCGTCGCCCTTCTCGCCAAAAGCCAAGCCGGATGGAAGGATAACCATTGCCGTTTCTCCTTCCGACATATAAGCGAGGGCTTGCTCAAGCCCGCTTATCAGCACGAATTGGTTACCATAAATAAAATCAACCGGCTCGCGAGTACGATAGGTACCATCGAAAAATTTGCCGTTGAGGAATTTGCCTTCGTAGTGCACCCAGATATGATCACCCTTAAGCACTTTTCTGTTGTTTCCGCTTTTTACACTTATCATGTAAAAGCCCTCCGGTTTGACCTGAATATCGGCTTTCTCCTCTTTGAGGAACTTCCTGAGAATGATGTTTTCGTATTCGGACAATTCGGCCGACCATGTCAAAAAGAGTTGTTTTTCTGCCTGGAACTCCTTTTCCGATTGTATTTCGAGCAATCTCACATTCAGTTTCATCATTTCCCCATCCCTAATAAATTCCGGGACGCTTCTCTTTAGAGTGTTGTTGAAGAATTCCGATGCCGGGATAAGAAATGTGGCGCTGTCTCCCAGATTCATTTTCAGAAAGCAATGATCAACCGAAGTTTCATCGGCTGGGGTGTTCAGTTTGACTTTTCTCATCCCCTGAAAAAAAACCGAGTCCTTGCTTGTCCTGTACTCAATATTTACGGTTACATAATCGCCAACAACAAGCTTTTTGCCCGGGTTGCCAAATTGCTTCAGGGAGAAATAAATTTCCGGGGTAAGTTTTTTATAACCGGGATATTTGCTGCAGGAGGAAAGCAGCATTGCCGTAAAGAGGATTATGATTCCTTTCATTTCTCAGGGTTTAATGCGCAACAGATATAGGTCATAAAAAAGGAATGCCCCCGGTGGGATTTTCTCCTGGTCACCAAAATTGCCGTGTGCGAGGTGGGGCGGAATGATGAACCTGGCACTGTCGCCTTCGTGCAGAAACAATATACCTTCCTCAAGGCCTGCTTCAACACCACCCTTTCCGGCTTGAAATTCTTTGGGTTGACTCGACGAAACGGAATCGATACGGGTTCCATCAAGGAGCCGGAGATTATAAGAAATGCAGACGATATCTCCGGATTTCACCTTCTTTCCATCGCCATTGGAATAAACACCATACCAAAGCCCCGATCCGGTTTCCGTCATTGCAAGACCTGTTCTTTTCACGAATTGTGCAACAAGTTCCTGGTTTCGCTTGGCCACATAATTGTTCATCTTAATCAGGGTCTCGGATTTCTGGTTCCCATCCCCCTGAACCACCTGAACCTCGTTTTTGCAGGATTTCAGGATAAACATTACCAGTAAAATGGAAAGGATCAGCTTTTTCATTTCAGTTTTTCAGCATAATTGGGCAGGATATCCAAAAAGCGCTGTATTGTTTTATCGAGAGGCAGATCCCACTCGGCACCAGCAGCATTCATGTGCCCACCTCCCCTGAAATTGGTTTTAGCAAGTTCGGTGACGGAGAATTTGCCCCTGGAGCGGAATGAGATTTTCACATGGTCATTGCGCTCCATGAAAAATGCCGTAAGGATAATTCCTTTGATAGAGAACGGAAGATTCACAAACCCTTCGGTATCACCGGGAACGTGGGCAAAACGGTTAAGTTCTTCCTGGCTAAGGCTTATATAAGCGGTATGGAATTCAGGGATGACAATCATTTTTTCATTCAGGCAAAAACCCATGAGCCGCATCCGGGCATCGGAATAGTTGTCGTAAATTCGTGAATGTATCTCATCCTTGGGTATTCCATGGTTTATCAGTTTGGCAACCACCTCGAAAACACCCGGATAGGAGCATGAAAAACTGAAGCAGCCGGTGTCGGTCATAATCCCGGCATAAAGTGCAGCGGCAATATCCTTATCGATAAGGGCTTCCATGCCCAATCCAACAACTACGTGATAAATCAACTCTGAGGCAGAGCCAAGGTCTGTTTCAGAAATAGTAATATCGGCAAAGTCGGCCGGATCGGGATGGTGATCGATAAGCACCACCGGAGCCTTCCCCCCAAAAACAATTTCCGCGGCATATTTCAATCGGGACTTTTCGTTATAATCGACGCAAAAAAGAAGATCAGCCGTATCAACCATCTTTTGCACTGCTCCCTCTTTACCTTTATATACAGTGATCAATTCCGATCCCGGCATCCATTTCAGAAAATGAGGATATTCATTTGGAGTAATTATGTTTACCTTTTTGCCGGCTTTTTGAAGTACCAAGGCAAGACCTAGGGTTGAGCCAATTGCGTCGCCATCGGAATTGTGATGGGTTGTAATAAGGACATTTTTCGATTTTTCAAGAAGACCCTTTAAGCGGGACAGTTCGGATTTATTTAATGATTTCAAATTATTTAATTTTAGTTTTTGTAGGTGGAACTTGGGAATTGAAGCAATACCAAAGCCTCAAAACCCAAGCGTTTCCAGGGACTACAAATAGTAGGAAGACAATACCTTAATTCGGATGCAAGATCAAAGTAAGGCCCATGCTGTAAGCAGTTGATGATGCAACTATTGTTTAATCTTCATCCGAGCTCAAAGATAAAATATATTTCGCAGGTTAACTGTTCACAAATATTAATATATTCGCAATTGAATTAAATTACTATACCATGAAAGGAAAACTAACCTTTACCATTATCAAGCCCGGCGCAGTTGCAAATGAGCATATCGGACCTATTCTGAAAATCATCAATGAAAAAGGATTCCACATAGCAGCCATGCGTATGACCCGCTTATCGGTTAAGCAGGCTCAGGAGTTTTATGCTGTTCATAAAGAAAGGCCTTTTTACGATTCCCTGGTTGAGTTCATGAGTTCCGGACCCATTGTAGTGGCTATATTGGAAAAGGAAAACGCAGTTGAGGAATACCGCAAAATTGTTGGTGCTACCGATCCCTCAAAAGCCGATGAAGGCACAATCAGAAAACTCTTTGCCGAGTCGATGCAGAGAAACGCCGTGCACGGTTCCGACAGCGATGAGAACGCCATGATTGAGTGTGATTTCTTCTTTAACCGCAGCGAGAGATTTTACAAAGACCAGGACTGCTGCTGGTAGTTGCTATTTCAGGACTATATCGTCAATAACACATTTACCTGCTTTTTCGTTTAGGCGAATTAGCAGGTCTTTTTTAATCATCACCAACTCGCTTCGAACCACGGATGAGTTGAGACTTACGAACAGCGTGCGGTTTTTGATGTACATGCCTTTCGTGAGCCTCGCTACGCTTTTGCCCAAGAGTTCTTCCCACGACTGTATCAGCCGGGTTTCAGCCAATTTGTCCTCCAATCCGTTCGCCTTCATAATTGAAGAGATGATTTGGGAGATGTTTTGTGTCTGACTTTTTCTCATTCTGTTTCGAGTATGGTTTGGTTGTGTGAAACGGAAAAGACCTTATGATCGATATTTATTTCCTCCAGAATACCTTTAAGGTGAGAAATGCTGGTATCGGTAATAAATATCTGTCCGAAATTATTCTCTGCCACCAGACGTATAATTTGTTCTACCCTGCTATGGTCAAATTTATCGAAAACATCATCCAGAAGCAGGATTGGATTCATCCCTGAAATCCGCTTAATAAAGTCGAATTTCGCAAGTTTCAACGCAACCAAAAATGTTTTCTGCTGCCCCTGCGATCCGGTTTTTTTCAGGGGATAGCCGCCAAGCTTCATTTCAAGATCATCCTTGTGAATCCCGGCGGTTGTATATTGCAATATCAAGTCTTTCCGGAGGGATTCCTTTAGGAGAGCCTGCATATCGTTTCCGAAAAGCTGGCTTTCATAAACAAGTTCAACCTCTTCCCTCTCGCCCGAAATAGTGCGGTAAAATTGTGAGAATACAGGCAAAAGTTTTTCAATAAAGTCTTTCCTTGTCTCGAAGATTTTCTGCCCATAACCGGTCAACTGCTCATCCCAAACTGAGAGGTAGTCCCGGTCGAAAGTTTCCGAATTGTTGATATCCTTGAGAAGCCTGTTTCTCTGAAGCAAGGCATGATTATACTGTATGAGATTCTCAAGGTAATTCCGGTCGAACTGCGCAATCACGGAATTGATGAACTTTCGCCTTTCCTCACCTCCCTCGAGAATGAGACTGCTGTCGGCCGGGGAAATCATTACCAGGGGAATAATTCCAATATGTTCGGAAAGCTTCTGATAATCCTTCTTGTTCCGTCTGAACTGCTTTCTCTTATTTCGCTGAATCCCGCAGTATATGGCCTCCGGATGGTTATCCCTTATGAAGTCGCCCTGAATAACGGCAAATTCTTCCTCATGCTTAATATTCTGACTATCAACAGCGTTAAAATACGATTTGGCAAGGGCAAGGTAGTGAATGGCATCCAACAGATTGGTTTTGCCCACGCCATTGTCGCCCACAAAGCAATTAATCCTGTCGCTGAAGTCAAATTCCGCCTGTCCGTAATTTTTGAAGTTTACTATGGATAATTTTTTCAGGTACATGTTCTAAATTGAGTGTGTAAAGTTAGGAAAAGTTAATGGAAAAATGGGAAAATGCTGTAAACAGAGAGTGCAATGATTCCCGAGATGCAGAAGAAAGGCTGCCGCACAACAAACAAACAGTGTATTAATTGGATTTAAAAGTCAGGGATCAAACCTACATTGGGCTAATCCGAAAACTTTTGAATGCAATGTGCCACAAAATTGATTTATTCAATAAAGTGGAAGCTGTTTTTAATAAAAAACAATTACATTTGCGTTTGTTAAAAAAAACGAAATAAATAGTCCCGAAAAATGTCCAATAAAACAAACAAGGAACAGCAGGATGCCGGTTTTGAAGGCATAGAGCAGGCGCTCACCAAGACTGAAAGATTCATTGAACAAAACCAGCAAACCCTGATTTATGTCGTCTCAGGTGTTGTATTGGTAGTTCTTCTTTTTATAGGTGCAAAGCGATTTATACTTGCGCCCCGTGAGGAAAACGCATCAAAAGAGATGTTTATGGCTGAAAAATTCTTCGACAAAGACTCGTTTGACCTAGCTTTGAACGGTTATGGTTCATATCCCGGATTTCTTCAGATTATTGATGATTACGGTATGACAAAATCATCCAACCTTTCGAAGTATTATGCAGGTGTTTGCTACCTGAACCTTGGGGATTACAAAAACGCCATCAGCTACCTGAACAAATTCAAGACAAGCGATATTCTTATCGGAGCATCGAAATTCTCGTCTCTTGGGGATGCTTACTCTGCCGATGGAAAGTATGAAGATGCAGCATCGGCCTACATGAAAGGATCCGAAAAATTCGAGAATAACTTCTCAAGTCCTATTCTCCTCAAGAAAGCCGGTCTGGTTTATGAAGAGCTTCAGCAGCATAAGAAAGCATATGAGGTTTATAAACGTCTTAAGCTGACCTACCCTGAAAGTCAGGAAGGCCGCGAAATGGATAAATACTTAGCTAGGGTTGAAGCCAAGGCTGGACTTTAACACAACCCCTTTTCCCATATCAAAAAGTACCAGCGATTTTATTGCTGGTACTTTTTTTGCTTAAAGCTGTCAGGTTAATAAAACTCAGGCTTTGCATCGTAAATTCAACAACAAAAAAAAACAATCTTTATGTCAAGCACCCTAAAAAACCTTTCATCTTACGACCACTCTAAAGTTCCTGATGCATCAGAGATGATATTCGGTATTGTGGTATCGGAATGGAACCTTGAAATTACAAACTCCCTTTTGGAAGGGGCAATAAGAACCCTTAAGCTTCATGGAGCAAAAGACAAAAACATTGAGATCAAATGGGTACCGGGCAGTTTCGAACTTAGCCTTGGAGGTCAGTTCTTTGTTGAATACAGGGATGTTGATGCTGTTATTTGCCTGGGATGCGTCATTCAGGGCGAAACAAGGCATTTCGACTTTATCTGTCAGGGAATCAGCTATGGGATTACCGACCTGAACCTAAATAACAACATCCCTTTTATCTTTGGGGTTCTGACTACTGATAACCAGCAGCAAGCAATTGATCGTTCAGGCGGAAAACACGGCAACAAGGGTGACGAAGCTGCAATAACCGCTATCAAAATGGCCGCATTGCAAAGAGAGATGGAGGAATAGCCTCCCCCTCCTCTTTTATTTTTTCGGTAAATTATACCCTCTTTGTTTTGCCATGTTTTCAAGCTTCTGCTGAAAGGATGATTTCTTTCCGTCAGAGGCTTTGGCTTTCTTGCTGTTGAGCTTTCTCAGGATGGCCTCCTCATCGATAAAAAACTTGAACAGGTAATTCTGACCGATTGTAATTACGTTGGCCAGAAAGTAATAGTAGGTAAGACCTGCTGAGAAACTGTTCAGGATAAACATAAACATTACCGGCATAATGTACATCATGGTTTTCATACCTGGCATTGCTGAATCGCCTCCGGGAGTCTGACCGCTCATTTTCATCGACAGAACTGTTGTGATGGTCATCAGAATGGTGAACAAACTCACATGATCGCCATACATAGGAATGGTGAAGGGAAGGTTTAAGATTGAATCGTATGTGGAAAGATCGGTTGCCCACAAAAAGGATTCCTGACGCAATTCGATGGAAGCCGGGAAGAACCGGAACATAGCATAGAGGATAGGCATCTGAAGCAGCATGGGCAAACATCCGCCCATTGGGTTTACTCCAACTTTCTTATACAGGGCCATGGTGGCCTGCTGGCGTTCCATTGCTTTTTCCTTGGGGATCTTCAGGTTAATCTCATCGACCTGAGGTTTCAATACCCTCATTTTAGCCATCGACAAATACGACTTGTATGTGAGCGGCAACAAGGCGATTTTTATGATCAGTGTAAGCAGCAGAATGATTATCCCGTAATTGGAAATAAAATTGTTCAACCAGTTAAAAATGGGAATCACAGCATACGCGTTAATCCATCGAATTACTGAGCCCCCTACGGTAACAAGCTCCTCAAGCTGAAATCCTATTTTCTTGAGCGACTGGAAATGGTTAGGTCCGAAATAAAAATGCAATGGCATTTCAAATTCCGCGGTCCGATTATAAGGAATCGATAATTCGGAAGTGAATTTCTTGATGAACTTGCTGTTTTCAGGAAGGTTTTCCGATTTCATATAACCTCCCTCGAATGGCACATTATCAGCAAGAATAACCGATGCGAAAAACTGCTGCTTATAACCCACCCATTGCAATTTTGTTGATTCGGTAATTTCCTGAAAGTCTTTTTTGGACCGTTGTTTGAATTTCTCAACATCTCCGTCAAGATAACGGTAGTAAAGGTTTGTGTAGGTATCCTCGTTGGTTCTTCCCATTTCCTGCTGGGGAGAATAAATTTCCCATTTAAGCTGGACATTGTCGGTGCGGTATTGATCCATTCCAACCATTCTCATCTTGAAGTCGAGAAGGTATTTTTCGGGATACAGTGTATAGGTATACTCGATAAAAGCACCCGCACTATCCACAGGAAGTTTGAAACTGATACTTTCTGGAGTGTCGGTTACCTGGATATTCGATTTCGCATCCGATTCAAAAAACAGATGATTTGTAGAAATGGTTTTCCCATCCGAGAAAAACTCCAATCCCATCAAACTCGAATCTCCCTCGAAAAGATACAAAGGTTTCTTGTCGTGTGTTTTATAGTCTTTCAGCTCTGCCTGATACGGCCGGGCGCCCTGGCTCGAAATCACAAGTTTCAGTTTACTGTTTTCCAGGGTATAGAACTTTGCTTCTCCTTGTGTATGGCTGGCATAAACTCCAAGATTCTCGGTGCTGCCAGCTGATTGGGGTGCCAATGCCGGCTGAGCCTGTGTCTGTGTCTGTTTAGATATGCTGTCATAAGCTGCTGCAGCGACTTCTCTAGCGGCTTCCACCATCCGGATTGAGTCGGCTATATGCTTCTGTTCTGCGATTTGTTCCTTATTAGGCTTTGTCAGGAAAGTATAGCCAATAAGTATTCCGGCAATTATAACAATTCCAATGATCGAATTTCTGTCCATTTAAAAAAGTTTCAATTATTTGATGATCAAATTATTACTCTGCAGCCTTTTCCCCCAAATAAATTACCGCTGCAGAGATAAAGTTTATAAAAAGAGGGTGTGGATTGAGAACAGTGCTCCTGTACTCGGGGTGGAACTGAACGCCTATAAAAAAGGGATGTTCAGGCTGTTCCATTATCTCCACGAGCTGGCTGTCGGGGTTTATTCCGGAAGCAATCATACCGTGTGATTCGAATTGCGAAAGATAGTCATTATTAAATTCATATCGGTGGCGATGACGCTCCCTGATATGAATTTCCTTATAGATTTTAAAAGCCAGGGTTCCGGGCTTAATATCGCATGAATAACCTCCCAGCCTCATGGTACCCCCTTTTTCGGTAACGCCCTTTTGCTCTTCCATAAGGTCTATTACAGGGTGCAATGTCATGCGGGTCATTTCGGTAGAGTGGGCATCCTTAAGGTCCAAAACATTTCGGGCAAACTCGATAACGGCACACTGCATGCCCAGACAAATTCCGAGATAGGGTACTTTTTTCTCACGGGCATACTGGGCTGCCAATATTTTCCCTTCTATTCCTCGGTCGCCGAAACCTGGAGCAACGATGATTCCATGATGTCCTGCAAGTTTTTCGGAAATATTATCGGCAGAAATGGTTTCCGAGTGGATGCAGTTAAGATCGATTTTAGTCTCGTTGGTTGCGCCAGCATGGGTAAGCGACTCGATAATGGATTTATATGAATCCTGCAATTCGACATACTTTCCAACAAGCGCTATCCTAACGGTTCTTTTGGGGTTTTTAAGTTTTTTCACCATGGACTTCCATGGTTTCAGTTCTGGGGGACTCCCGGCTGGAAGGTTCAGTTTCCTCAAAACGGTTTCATCGAGTTTTTCAGCCTGCATCAACAGTGGAACCTCATAGATTGTTTTGACATCAATGGATTCAATCACCGATTCGAGTTCCACGTTACAGAAAAGAGCAACTTTCTTGCGAAGGTCTTTGTTCAAGGTATGCTCAGTTCTCAGAACCAGAATATCAGGCTGAACCCCGTTTTCAAGAAGTGCCTTTACCGAGTGCTGGGTTGGCTTGGTTTTAAGTTCACCTGAGGCGGCAAGATAGGGAACAAGCGTAAGGTGAATAACAAGTGCGTTTCCTTGACCCAGTTCCCACTTAAGCTGACGAACAGATTCAATATACGGCAATGACTCAATATCGCCAACTGTACCTCCTATTTCCGTAATTACAACATCGTAATTAAATCGTGTACCAAGAAGTTTTATTCTGCGTTTAATCTCATCCGTGATGTGAGGAATAACCTGAACCGTTTTGCCAAGGTAATCGCCTTTTCTCTCCTTGTTAATCACGGATTGGTAAATCCGACCGGTGGTTACATTATTGGCTTGCGAGGTCTGAACGTCAAGAAACCTTTCGTAATGCCCAAGATCGAGGTCGGTTTCTGCACCGTCGTCGGTTACGAAGCACTCGCCATGTTCGTATGGATTGAGAGTTCCCGGATCGACATTGATGTAAGGGTCCAATTTCTGAATCGTTACATGATACCCTCTGGCCTGCAGCAACTTTGCCAGAGACGCTGAAATGATACCTTTTCCCAGAGACGATGTTACTCCCCCGGTAACAAAAATATATTTGGTTGCGGCCAATTTTGAAGTTTTTAAATATGTCCGCAAAGTAAATAATTTATTCTCAGAGCGTGCAATTTTAAAGGAAGAAAAACACAAAAACCTTTAAATACAAGAATCATGCTGTGCTTAATCCATATTTAATTCATCAATAATGGTGATTTTCTCCTCAAGCAGATGAATGTTCTCTTTGGCTTCTTTGATTTTCACCTCGAAGTCTTTAAGCATGGCTTCAGCGCTGGCGGAGTTGGCGAAAAAACCGATGTTGTTTTCCCAAACTCCTATATCCGTTCTGAGCTGCTGAAGTTTCACCATGTATTTATCCCTTTCAAAGCGAAGCTTGGCTTCCGGATTGGGCTTTTGCATGATAGCTTCGATGCGGTTTCGGAACTTAAGAAGGCTTTTACGGAACTCATCCACTTCGAGGCTGTCAAATTGTATGTTTATCGCATCGCGGTATCTTTGCTGAAGTTCGTCCTTCTTGTCATAGGGAACAAAGCCGATTTCAGTCCAGTTTCTCTGAAAAGCCTGAAGTTTTTCAAGATCGGTGTTGCTGTTTCCCGTTTTCTTGAAATTTTGGATCTCCTTAATCAATGCTTCTTTGGCTTCCAGATTCTTCTCAAATGTGTTGTCAATTGTTGAGAAATACTCTGTCTTCCTCGCGAAGAAACTGTCGCAGGCCGTACGAAACCTTTTCCATATCTGCTCTGAAAACTTTCGTGGAGCCGGACCAACTCCCTTCCATTTTCGCTGAAGGAGAATAAAATCATCCGTTGTTTTCTTCCAGTCATTACTTTCCTTCATAGCTTCAGCCTGCAAGCACAGATCAAGTTTCAGCTGCAGGTTAGTGTCTTGTTCGTGAAGATTTTGAGCGTAGAAGCTTCTTTTCCGATCAAAAAACTTATCACAGGCAGCACGAAAACGACTGTAAATGCGGTTATTATCTTTCTTCGGGGCGAAGCCTATTGTTTTCCAAACTTTTTGGAGCTCGAGAATATCATTGGTTCTGCGAACCCAGTCTTTATGATTATCAATTGATTCGTTGGCAATCTCCTCAGCCTTTTCGGAGAGCAGGATTTTCGAATCGAGGTTTTTTTTCTGCGAATCCTTCAAGTCCTGATAAAAATGCTGATGTTTTTTGTTAATCTTGGAGGTTGCCTCTTTAAAGCGTTCCCATATCTCAGTCCTTTTCTCTTTAGGTACAGGACCGATCTCCCTCCAATGCTCGTGGTATATTTGGAGATTTGCAAATGCGTTGACTACATTGGGCTCAAGGAGGAGCAATTCGGCCTTTTCGCAGAGTTGAATTTTGTTTTCCAGATTTTTTTTCAGATCGAGATCACGGAGTTCCTTGTTTATTTTTATGTAATCGTAGAATTTCTCCACGTGATGATGGTAAGTTTCCCATAGGTCATTGACATTTTGCTGTGGGATAGCTCCAATCTCCCTCCATCGGTTCTGAAGGTCTCGAAATTCCTGAAAGGTTTTGTTGATGGATTCCTCGCTGTTGATCAGTTCTTTGATTTCCTCAATTATTTCCTGACGCATTCTCAAATTGTCAACTTTGGCATCATCCTGGTTCCGGTTAAACTCCAGCCTTAGATCGCGATACTTCCGCAACAGCCCACTAAGCTTTTCTTCAAGGGGATCGTTAGGAACTTCAAATCCCTCAGCCTCTCCTCCATCCTCTACGAACTTTTTGCGCTTCATTTCAATCTCTAAGCGATGCTTTTTGTAGAAGTTAACTTTGATGGCTTCAACATCCCTTCTGATTTCATCCAGGGCACTATTCTGAAGGGTCTCCTCCAACATTTTTACCAGATCGGCCTTGCTTAAAAGCCCCAAATTTATAATCTCCTGCTGAGTTTCGTCAGAAGTAGCCGTCATCATTTCCACAGGTACGTAGCTTTCCTCTGCCACAGACACTCCAGGCATATGTTCTTCAGAGATTTCTGTTTCAGGGGACTTCTCAGGGGATTTATCAGCATAAACATCGTCTGACTCAACCAGATTATCCTCCGATTTAGCCTTTTCATTAGCAGACTTAACCTTTTCTGATTTGCTTTTTGACAAAGGCAATACTTCAGATGGCTTTTCAGATATGGAATCTTCCTCAGCCTTATTAGGGTCAGACGAAAGCATGGAATCCTTTTCGCTTTCGCCTGCTAATCCCTTGGCATCGGTTAAAGATTCGTCTTGAAAAGCATCTTCGTGGTCTTGCATTTCCATAGAAACCCGATTTTCCATATTAATCTAATAAATGGTTAAACCCCAGAGTAAGAATCCGGACTCAGTATTTCCGATGAGTTGCATCGGGGAACCAAACCAATTCCTTCGCGTTTACTGGAGCCGAAGGACGATTAAAACACTAAATTACCGATTAAATAAGGATAAACAAATCTTTTTTGACTATTTCAACCTGAGTGTTGGTTAAAAATCGCAATTTAAACATGAAAGGAAGCGTTTTGGAAAGCGCAAAACAGCCTTTAACACTAAAATCCTCTTTCTTGCACGGGTTAAGTGAAATTGCATGCATCATAGACACAGTAACACTTTCAGACAATACTCCTTGTTTTAATGCATAGTCTGGATCGGCAGTGCTTGGAGAAAAACAACTAAGTTAACTATTTGATAAAAAAAGTGCTATTCAGGATCCAAGAAAATCTCAAAAATTCAAAAGTTTCAACTTCGATGCCTAATTACTTTAGG
>JAIFNN010000128.1 GCA_020047715.1 Bacteroidota bacterium
GTGGCCGGCTTCACAATGTTATTCATAAATGACTTATCCAACCCAACACTGCTAAGGAGTGCATCATCCCAGGTCATCGTTACAGGATTAAAAAGCTGAGAAGTGGTGGCAAAAGAGAATTCTGTTGCCAATACCCCGCTTAAGAGATAATTGAAGATATCCGGGATGAAAAGAAGCTTGTTGGCGGTATGAAGCGCGCGGTCGCGGTTTCTTCGCAGAGCATGCAGGTGGAACAGGCTGTTGAAAGCCTGCAGCGATATCCCTGTTCTTGCGTAAATTTCCCGCGGAGGCATCACGTTCTCGAAGTAATCCGGCATGGCTTCAGCCGTCTGCGGGTCACGGTATGCATAAGGGATGCGGATCAAAGTCCTGTCTTCTGCCATAAAGCCGAAATCCACACCCCATGTATCGAAAGCAAGCGATTCGGGTTGAACATGGTGCGTGTTTACACAAAATGAAATGGACTTCAAAACATCTTCATAAAAACGATAAATGTTCCAGTAAAAATGATTGTCAATTTTTACCATGCCCGTGGGAAAGCGGTGCACTTCATCCAGGGTGATACTGTGGTTCTCAAGACTGCCCAGCACTGCCCTTCCGCTCTCGGCGCCAAAATCAAAGGCTAGAAAATATCTTGTAGTCATTTGAAAAATAGTTTATTGTTTTAAAATAGCCCATAAACAGCCTGTTCTTCGGTGTTGCAATATATAGAGGAATAAATATAAAAACCCTGGCGATTGGTGTCAAATTTCCGTTCGAGATGCAATACCGGGTGACCGGGTTTCACCGACAAATAAGAGGCAATTGCATCAAAGGCCTCAATTGCCCTTATTTTCTGCTCCCCTCCCTTGATCTCTATTTGATAAGTTTTGCGCAGAATATCGAAAAGTGAGCGGTTCTCGAACGACCGGGAGGTAAACCTCGGGAGGTTGATGTTGGGAATATAATTGATATCGTAAAAAATCGGGGAGTCGTTGAAAAAGCGGATACGCTCCATATAAACACAGCCAGAGTCGATCTCTGTATCAGAAAGTTTAAACATAAAGGGCTCATCCCAAGCCTTGACTATTGGCCTGACAATAATTTCCGACCTCTGATTCCTTTCTCCCAAGGCGGTGGTGGTACCTGCAATGGATAGAATTCCGATCCCCTTGGGAAGTTTGTGCACGATGCTTCCTTTTCCCTGATGCTTCCTGATAAACCCCTCGTTTACAAGCGTGTCCAATGCATGCCGCACCGTTGGGCGGGTAAGCTTGTGAATGGCGCAGAGCTCGTTTTCCGATGGCAGAATATCGCCTTCAGTGTACACCCCGTCAAGAATTTGCTTGCGAAGCATCTCATACAGTTTTCTGTAATGAGGCAGTTTATGCAGTGTAAGAGTCATGTTTTCAAATATAAAGCATTTTTTTCAATAAAAAATACAAATTTAATCAGAATCACTTGTTATTACAAGTTTATTATTTTATTTTTACAAAATATTTTACATAACCTATTAATATGGTACTACAAGAATATATTACATATTTTTCTTTATCTTATATTTACAAGTTATCAAATAGATATTAATAAGTTTTAGATTCATTTTAATAAATTATCAATATGGCTGAAGCTGTATTTATGCCCCGTCTGGGGCAATCGGTAGAATCCTGCATTATTACCGAGTGGGGTAAGAAAAAGGGCGACACAGTAAACGAAGGGGATGTATTGTTTTGTTACGAGACCGACAAAGCCTCCTTTGAAGAAACGGCAAAAACATCCGGAATCCTCTTGGAAACTTTTTATAAGGAGGGGGATGAGGTTCCGGTGCTGGCAAATGTTTGTGTGATCGGTAAAGCCGGTGAATCTGTTGACGCCTTTCGTCCCTCCGCTCAAGCATCCGACGCATCTGAGCCGGTTCCTGCTGCAGTTCTTGCAACAACTGCCTCTCCCGCAGAAACCCCTTCCCAGGTTTCATCCGCAAAACTTAAGATTTCTCCCAGGGCCCGTGGAATTGCACAGGCGAAAGGAATCTCATTGCAGGGCATACAGGGGAGCGGACCCAATGGGCGTATCATTGTGAGGGATATTGAAACTGCCTTGACAAGTATTCCGAAAACCACACATTCTGCTCCTCCTGCGCCTTTATCTGCAGCTACTCAAGCGCCGGTATCGCCTCCTCCCTCGTTTGTGGTTTCAAACAATGATTTTGTTGAAGCCCCTCTGAGCAGCATACGAAAGCTTATTGCAAAAAGCATGCATGCCTCTCTGCAGAATTCGGCTCAGCTTACTCACCATACCAGTGCCGACGCCAGAAAAATGCTCGAACTACGCGCCATTTGTAAAGCAAGGTTTGAAAAAGGAGAGATTCCAAATATCAGCCTGAACGATATGGTTTGTTATGCTACCGTTCGCGCCCTCGAAAAAATGCCGGCCATCAATTCCCATTTCCTTGGCGACAAAATCAAAACCTTTAAAAAGGTCCATCTGGGAATCGCTGTTGACACCGAACGGGGTCTCATGGTTCCGGTTATAAGAAATGCAGATGATCTGAAGCTGAAAGCGCTGGCCGCACAAATCAAACAACTCGCCGAAAGTTGCCGCAAAGGAAACATCGACCCCGAGCTCCTGCAGAGCGAAAATGCCAGTTTTACCATTTCAAATCTGGGTTCATACGGGGTTGAACTTTTCACGCCGGTAATCAACCTTCCGCAGATTGGCATCCTTGGAGTCAATACCATCACCTATAGGCCATCGGACCTGGGAAACGGAATTATCGGCTTCATTCCGGTAATCGGGCTCTCGCTGACCTACGATCACAGAGCTTTGGATGGCGCTCCCGCTTCCGCATTTCTGAAAGAGATCCGCAATCAGATTGAAAACCTCAGTAACGATTTAATTTAGAGTAACATAAACGATATGCGAAGGCAGGCTTTTCACAAATAGGAAGATTACCATCGCAATGAAAAAAAATCCAATTAAAAAGTCTTACCCATGCCTAAATCATTATTTATAGATCCGAAGAACGCCAGGAAAAAATCTGACATTAAATTTGGAACAATCCCTGTAAATCACTACAGCAAAACCATCGAAGAGGAAAAAACTGTTTACAGCAAACAGGACTTCCTGAGGATTTACCGCGATATGCTAATAATCCGTGAGTTTGAGACTATGCTCAATCTCATTAAGACCGCCGGCGAATACCAGGGCGTTCCATACAACCATCCCGGACCGGCTCACCTGTCGATAGGGCAGGAAGCCTCTGCAGTTGGAATGGCCTACACCCTTAGCGTTGACGATTACATTTTCGGATCCCACAGATCCCATGGCGAGATTCTGGCCAAAGGACTGTCGGCCATCCATCAGCTCAATGATAATGACCTGATGAAAATCATGAAAGTCCATTTCGAGGGAGAAACACTGCAGGTCGTAGAAAAAGGATTTAAAGGCGAAACAAAAGACCTTGCCATCGATTTCCTTCTGTACGGAACCCTTGCAGAGATTTTTGCCCGCAAAACCGGTTTTAACAAAGGCCTCGGGGGCTCAATGCATGCCTTTTTCACTCCCTTTGGCGTATATCCAAACAATGCTATTGTTGGCGGATCGGGCGACATTTCTGTAGGAGCAGCCTTGTTCAAAAAAGTAAACTCGAAACCCGGGATTGTAGTGGCCAATATTGGCGATGCCTCCATGGCCTGCGGTCCGGTTTGGGAAGGAATCAGCTTTGCCACGATGGACCAGTTCAGGAAATTGTGGGATGAGCCTTACAGAGGCGGATTACCCATTATTTTCAACTTCATGAACAACCAATACGGTATGGGAGGCCAGACCCAGGGCGAAACCATGGGCTACGACATACTGGCACGTGTGGGCGCAGGGGTTAACCCCGAAATGATGCACGCAGAAAGGATTGACGGTTACAACCCGCTTGCTGTAATTGATGCGTTCCGCCGAAAAAAGAAAATCATTGAAGATAAAAAAGGACCCGTTTTGCTCGATACACTGACCTATCGGTTTACGGGCCACTCCCCTTCCGATGCTTCTTCATACAGAAGCAAGGAAGAAATTGAGGCATGGGAACAACAGGATTCACTGCTTTCGTATTCTGCAGATCTTATCCGCTCGGGAATCGCATCAGCAGACGAGGTTGCTGCCATGAAATCGATGGTGGTTGGCATTATTGTTTCGGCTCTAAAGAAAGCAATCGACGACAGCGTTTCGCCCAGGATGAACCTCATGGCACAACCTGAGCTAATCGGGGACATGATGTTTTCCAATCAGTCGATCGACAAGATGGAGGACCGTGTTCCTCAAACCCTTCTTACCATGGAGGAAAATCCAAGGGTGCAGCAGCTGCTCAAAAAAGAACGTTTCGGACTGGATAAGGAAGGCAAGCCTATTTCAAAATTAAAAACCTATCAGCTGAAGGATGGTATTTTCGAAGCGATTATCGACAGGTTTTATAAAGACCCAACCCTCGTTGCTTACGGAGAGGAGAACCGCGACTGGGGTGGAGCTTTTGCGGTATATCGCGGTCTGACGGAAGCCCTTCCATATAACAGGTTATTCAACTCGCCTATTGCCGAGGGAGCCATTGTAGGAACCGCTATTGGATATGGAATGGCCGGCGGAAGGGTAATAGCCGAAATCATGTATTGCGATTTTCTGGGCCGTTCGGGTGATGAAGTTTTCAACCAACTTCCCAAATGGCAATCGATGAGCGGGAATATCATCAAAATGCCTGTTGTGATCAGAGTTTCAGTAGGATCAAAATATGGAGCCCAACATTCACAGGATTGGTCGGCTCTTGTTGCCCATATCCCCGGATTAAAAGTCGTTTTCCCGGCTACCCCCTATGATGCCAAAGGGCTTATGAATTCAGCTCTTCAGGGAACAGACCCTGTTATATTCTTCGAAAGCCAGAGGATTTACGATGTGGCCGAACTCTTTCACGAAGGTGGTGTGCCGGAAGGCTATTACGAAATCCCCTTTGGCGAACCCGATATCAAGCGAAAAGGCGATGATATCACGATTTTGTCGATCGGCGCGAACCTATACCGCGCAATCGAAGCCGCCGATATTCTTAAGGAGAAATATGGTGTGTCTGCGGAAATAATCGACGCCAGGAGCCTTGTGCCTTTCAATTACGATCTGGTAATTGAATCGGTTAAGAAAACTGGTCGTATCGTTTTAACCAGCGATGCCAATACCAGAGGATCGTTCCTTAAAGAAATGGCCCACACCATTTCCGAACTTGCTTTCGACGAGTTGGATGCCCCTCCCGTAGTGGTTGGATCCAGGAACTGGATTGTACCGGCTCATGAACTGGAAAACCACTTTTTCCCACAGGCAGGCTGGATCCTCGACGCCATTCATCAAAAGATCGTTCCTTTGCAAGGATATGTTCCGGTTACCGACTTTGGCGACACAATCATAAAACAGAGAAACAGAAAAGGAATCTGAAAAAATTGTAAAACGAAAGTTTTTTCATCAGAGATACCATAAAGCTACTTTCAATGCTTTTGGTATCTTTGGAAGAAAAAATGACCATGATAGCCAAAAAAGACAGTATTGAAAAGATCAAATCCAAAAAGGGTTTTATCTGCGACATGGATGGAGTCATCTATCATGGGAACAAACTTCTTCCCGGAGTGAAAGAATTTGTTGATTGGCTTAAGGCTGAAAAGAAGAGTTTTGTTTTTTTAACCAATGCCAGTGAGAGAACCCCAAAGGAACTTCAGGAGAAGTTAGCGCGTTTGGGAATTGAAGTGGATCACAGCCATTTTTACACCTCGGCCCTTGCCACGGCAACTTTCCTTGCAAGTCAGCACCCAATGGGAAGCGCATACATTATTGGCGAGGCGGGGCTTATAAATGCCCTTTACAATGCGGGATACACCATGAACAATATCAACCCTGATTACGTGATTGTCGGGGAATCAAAATCCTATAGCTTCGACCGAATCGAACACGCTGTTAACCTGGTGCTTAAGGGAGCAAAGCTGATCGGCACAAATCCCGACATCACCGGACCCATAGAGAACGGAATTACTCCCGCTACCAAGGCGCTTATTGCCCCAATTGAAATGGCAACGGGCCGGGAAGCGTATTTCATTGGGAAACCCAACCCACTGATGATGAGAATCGCACTGAAAAAAATCGGAATGACCCGGGAAGAAACAATTATTATTGGCGACAGGATGGACACGGACATTGTGGCCGGCATTGAGTCGGAAATAGACACAGCCTTGGTGTTAAGCGGGATTTCTGACCTTACAACCATGAAATCTTTCGCGTATCACCCCAAGTACGTACTGAATGGCATAATTGATTTGGTAACTGAAAATAGAAAATGATACAGGCTGTTTTATTCGATATGGATGGAGTATTGGTAGATTCGGAAGAGTTTATCTGCAAAGCAGCTATTATCATGTTCAAGGAAAAAGGACTCTCTGTGAGAGAAAAAGACTTTATCCCTTTTATAGGAATGGGCGAAAACCGCTACCTGGGCGGCGTTGCTTCGGTATACAATTTTCCGTTTGACGCAATTGAGGATAAGAAAAGGACCTATGAGATCTACCGCGAAATCACCCGGGGTAGGCTTAGCCCTCTATCGGGAGTTCCTGAATTCATAAATAAATGCAAGGAAAAAGGATTAAAGATAGCCGTGGCTACGAGTGCAGATGAAATAAAGATGATCACAAACCTAACAGAAATAGGTATCCCGACAAGCACCTTCGATGCAACGGTAAACGGACTTGAAGTGGATCGAAAAAAGCCCTTCCCCGATATTTACCTCGAGGCAGCAAGACGAATCGGCATAAACCCGCAGAATTGCCTGGTGGTTGAAGATGCTATTAGCGGCGAAAAAGCTGGAAAAGCCGCAGGCTGCAAAGTTCTTGCAATCCTTGGAAGTTTCAGGGCTGAAGAATTTATGCTGGCTGACTGGAAAACTGAGAGCCTGCTAACAGCACCTGAGGACTGTTTGAATTGGTAAAAACGACAGGCACAAAGTTACCTTTTCTTATGAATGAAAATTAAAAAATGATATAACCAGAAATAACAACAACAGACACATGAAAAACCTATTTGAAGAATTTCCCTCGCGTGAAGATCTGCTCGACTGGTATAGCAAAAACGGCAGCAATATGGTCCACGATGTAAATGGACACTTTCACACCCCCTATTCCTTCAGCGCGTTTGACGACATGAGACAGGTTTTTAAAATGGCTGAAAAAGAAAATATAAATATTCTCGGGATCAACGATTTCTACACAACCTCCGGATATGAGGAGTTTACTGAACTCTGCGATTCACATAAAAAATTCCCTTTATACAATATCGAATTCATGGGCCTGTTAAAAGCGGAGCAGGAAAAAGGTATCAGGGTTAATGACCCGGGTAATCCGGGAAGAATTTACTTCTCGGGCAAAGGTCTGGATTTCCCCGTCGATGAAGACAGCAGTGCCATGAAAACCATAAACTACCTGCGCAGCGAGAGTCTGGTTCAAACCAGGGAAATGGTTGAAAAAACATCGGCTCATCTTGTAAAAACCGATCTCCGACTCGCCCTTGATTTCGATGAAATACTTGACAGTCTTACCAAGGGAATGCTTCGGGAAAGACATATTGCCAAGGCAATCCGCATAAAAGTACTCGGGCAATTCACCTCCGACGAAGAAAGAAGAAACGTCTTCACCTCAATTTTCAGCGGAAAAGAATGCACCTCCGAATTAAGCAATTTCACAGCGCTTGAAGATGAAATCCGCAGCAAAATCCTGAAATCAGGCGGTCCCGGATTTGTAAAGGAAGATCCCAAAGCATTCCTGGATATTGAAGAAGTTATTAAAACAATCCTCGAAGCCGGCGGCATTCCTACCTATCCCGTTTTGCTCGACGACAAAAACGACAATTTCACGGAATACGAAAAAGACATGGAGGCGCTGTTTATTGAGCTTACTTCCCGAAATATATATTCCGTGGAACTTATCCCCGGTAGAAATTCTTTCGACAGGCTTAAAGAATTCAGCTGCTATTTCCACGACCGCAAATTCATTATTACTTTCGGAACCGAGCATAATACTCCGGAAATAATCCCCCTAAAAATTGATACCCGCGGTGGCAAACCCCTTGACGAGGAGCTTAAATCCATTTCATTCGAGGGAGCTTGCACTATTGCAGCCCACCAGTATTTGCGCTCAAAAAATCAGCCGGGTTATATCAATGAGGATGGCTCCCCCAAAATTGATCAGCTGGACGAATTTATTGAGCTAGGAAATGCGGTTATCGAATATTTCTTACAAAATTAGAACCTTGTTCAGCAGTTTTTTGTTAAACTTATATTTCCCATAGAATGAAAACGGAACATCCAGTTAGAGAAAACATAATTGAGTTTATTCCAGCAATCCGTATGATGCTGTCTGCAGCTAACACGAAAATTACCCGATTGCTAAATAATGATACGATCAATCAATTCTGCGAAGACCGTAAAAGTCTTGAGAAAACTTTTGACCTCATCCGAGCCCAAAAAAATTCTCCCTGGGATGGAAAATTCATTTACCTGGAAGAAACCGCCACACCACAGGATATCATCACCTCCTTTATCAGGGAACTGGAAGATTTCAGGGCAGGCAGTTCAACTCCCCCGCAAATAATAGCAATTAAAGGATATGGCTTATTGGCTGTTGGGAGAAGCTCCCATGCAGTAAGCCTTCTTTTGGAAACGTTTGAAAACGCGCTGGATAGCTTGTTAACCAACGAGGAAAAGCCGAAAAGGAAAGCTTCAGATGAAAATATTGTTCCTGCCCATCCCGACATTCTGCATCAAAAAATTTGCATCGTCACAGGTGGCGCTCAGGGTTTTGGAGAGGGAATCTCCCGCAGTATGCTCCTGGAAAACGCAAACCTTGTTATTGCCGATTTGAATGAAGAAAAAGGACTTGCTACCTCTGCAGACTTGACTTCCCTGTGCAAAAGCAACGAGCTGATTTTTGTCAAAACGGACGTGTCCAGTCCTGAATCTGTAAAAAACCTGGTTATCCAAACCGTCAAGAACTTTGGAGGCATCGATGTGTTTGTTTCGAATGCAGGAATACTCAAGGCCGGAGGATTGGACGAGATGGAACCGGCGAGCTTTGAGCTGATGACAAAAATAAACTATGAGGGCTATTTCCTCTGCAGCAAATATGCCTCTGCAGTTATGAAACTCCAGTCGAAATACAAAGAGGGGTATTATTCCGATATCATCCAGATCAATTCGAAGTCGGGTCTGAAAGGCAGCAATCGCAATTTCGCCTATGCCGGAGGGAAATTCGGGGGTATTGGTCTTACTCAGTCATTCGCATTGGAACTGGCTCCCTTTCGCGTTAAAGTGAACGCAATCTGTCCGGGTAATTTCTTTGAAGGCCCCTTGTGGTCTGATTCAGAACAGGGATTATTCGTGCAATACCTCAGGGCGGGTAAAGTTCCGGGGGCGAAAACCGTTGAGGATGTGAAACGGTTTTACGAAAAACAGGTCCCACTGGGCCGGGGCTGCAGGGTTGAGGATGTAATGAAAGCCATCAAATATATTGTTTCTCAGGAATATGAGACCGGACAGGCGGTTCCCGTTACCGGCGGACAGGAGATGTTGAGTTAGCCAGCTCTGGTTCAAAAGATAAAAACAAGTAAAAATAAGGATATATGAAAACGAAAGCGGTAAGAATATACGGCAAAGACGATTTGAGATTGGAAGAGTTCGATCTTCCTGATATGAAAGAGGATGAGATTCTTGCAGAAGTGATTTCCGACAGCATCTGCATGTCGTCGTACAAGGCTACCAAACAGGGGCCTGAGCATAAGCGGATTCCCGACGACGTGCATATCAATCCCACCATGATCGGTCACGAATTCAGCGGGATAATCAAATCTGTTGGCAAGAAATGGCAGAGCCAGTTTAAGGCCGGAGACAAATTCTCCATCCAGCCTGCCTTAAATTACAAAGGAAGTCTTGACGCTCCCGGTTACTCCTTCCGATGGATTGGTGGGGATGCGACCCATGTGCTCATTCCCTCCGAAGTAATGGAAATGGACTGTCTTTTGCCTTATGAGGGACATGAGTTTTTTCTGGCTTCACTTTCCGAGCCGATGTCGTGCGTTATTGGCGCTTTTCACGCGAACTACCACACCCGCTCAGGCTCGTATGTTCATGAAATGGGAATAAAGGAAGGCGGAAATCTGGCAATACTTGCCGGTGTTGGGCCTATGGGACTTGCTGCAATCGACTATGCATTGCATTGCGACCGAAAGCCCGGGCTGATGGTGGTTACCGATATCGACCAGACCCGTCTCGACCGCGCTGCCAGACTGCATTCGCCTGAAGAAGCCGCAAAAAACGGCATCCGGCTGATCTACCTCAACACCTCCAATTCGACAAGTGCCATCAATGATCTCAAAGCCCTGACATCAGGCAATGGGTACGATGATGTTTTTGTGTTTGCTCCGGTAAAACAGGTCGTGGAACAAGCCGACCAGATCCTTGGATTCGATGGTTGCCTGAATTTCTTCGCCGGTCCTTCAAACCCGGAATTTAAAGCCGAGCTGAACTTCTACAATGTTCATTATGCATTTACACACATTGTAGGAACCAGCGGCGGAAATACCGATGATATGCGTGAAGCGCTACAACTGATGGCCGAAGGGAAAATAAATCCTGCCGGAATGATAACCCACATCGGGGGATTGGATGCCGTGATCGACACCACCAAAAACCTGCCCAATATTCCCGGGGGAAAAAAACTTATCTATACCCATAAAAAGTTCCCCTTGGTTTCCATGGATGAACTTTCAATAAAAAGCAAAGAATTCCCGTTTATGGCAGAGTTGGACAGCATGGTGAAGAAAAACGGAGGATTGTGGTCTCTCGAGGCAGAGAAATATTTAATGGAGAATGCTCCGAATATATAGTTATAGCTCAGATCGCTTCACCAGTGAGGCAAACTCTTTCGAGATATAATTATCGTAACTGAGGCATACTTCAGAAGCAAATGAAGCACCGTTGGCAAGAATTTCCTCCATGATTTTGGCCGACAGGTGCTCCATATCTTTTTTGGTAACCTCATTTCTTGCAAGTGTCCAAATCAGTCCTGCGTTGAAGCTGTCCCCTGCCCCTATTGTACTTACCGGTGTAATTACCGGAACCGAGGCTGTGATTGTCAAGTCCTGAGAAGTCATAAGGATGTCGTTTCGGTTTGCTGTGTAAATCATGTTGCCGCAACCATAATCCATGAGAATATTAAATGCCTCAGAAGGGTTGTTCGCGCCAAAAACAAGATTGAAATCTTCATCGGAACCTCTTACCAGATCTGATATTGCTATGTTTTCGACTATATAAGGCCTGAGTTTTTCCAACTCATGGAGATGAGGCTTTCTGAAGTTGGGATCATAAATAATAATACAGCCCGAATCGTGCGCCTGTTTCAGGATTTTTTTAAGCACGGGCCTGAGGCTCTCCGTGATCGCGAAGAAACTGCCAAAAAGAACGATGTCTCCTTCTTCAAAATGCAATTTCAACGAACTCAGCCTATCCTGCGGAAAATCCTTGTAAAAGGTGTATGAAGCGTCATTGTTTTCATTAAGGAATGCTATAGCAACCCCAGTCTTGTAGTTTTCATACCTTGCGACATTCTCCGTCGAAACCCCATTCTCCTTGAGAAAACCAACAATCTCATCGCCGATTGTGTCCTTGCCGAGATCCGAAACAAAATTCACGTCCAAGCCAAGTCTTCCAAGACTTACCGATGTGTTGAGCATCGAACCCCCTGCTTTGGCTGCTATTGGTTTGGAGTCTTTAAAGATAATGTCATAAACGGTTTCTCCCAATGTGTAGATTCTTGCCATGGCTTAAGTTTTAGTTAAAATTTTAAGGCCAGGGCCTTTTTACTTCACAAGTCTGGAGATGGCCTTAAAGGTTTCCGTACCGCTGGTCCGTGTCAACTCGAACAAAATAGATTCCATACTTGAAATGATCGCCCCCTCCTGACGCATCCTTTTAATGGCGGTCTGTTTGTCGGAAAGTTTACGCGACGAAACACAGTCCTCAATCACTATGGGCTGATAACCTTCAGCCAATAGATCAATCGCCGTTTGCAAAACACATACGTGGGTTTCGATGCCGCAGATGATTACATTCCTTTTGCCATGTGATTTAAGGGCATTCATAAAGTCTGGTTCATCACAGCAGGAGAAACTAAGTTTTTCGAGGGAGGAAAAGTCTCCCAGCACCTGATGAACCGAAGCTATAGTTAAGCCTAATCCTTTAACGTACTGCTCGGTAACCAGAATGGGTATTCCTATAACAGCCAATCCGGCAATAATCCGGGTCAGGTTCTCTTCAAGACCTTCCTTTTCCTGCATGTGAGGGAAGAGTTTTTCCTGAACATCGATAACAAGTCCAACCGTATCTTCTTTTAAAATCCTCATAATATATTAGCTGCATTTCGTGATTTCTGTCCAAGGTATCCTCCATGATGCCTTTTTGCATAATCGGCATGTGAAAAGCCTATTTTCTTCATCTCCAAAACTACTAGGATATCCCCAATAACGGTCATGGTAGTGGTGGAAGTCGTGGGGGTGAGTCCAAGAATGCAAACTTCCTTTGGATTTCCGGTAAAGATGCTGACTTCAGCAATTTTGGGCAATTCTCCGTCGGGATTTCCGGTAATCACAATTAAGGGCACACTGCTGTATAGGTTGTGGGTAAGGCCAACAAGTTCGAGAATCTCCCTCGTTTTCCCTGAATTGGAAAGCACAAGCAGAACATCGTTCTGGCGAATGACGCCAAGGTCGCCATGCTGAGCCTCGCTGGGATGGAGAAAAACGGCAGGGGTTCCGGTGGAACTCAGCGTGGTGGCGATGTTCTCGGCTATCTGACCCGCTTTGCCCATTCCGCTGGCAATCACTTTGCCTCCTTCCTGATGCACTTTTTTGTATATCAGGTCAACGGCACGGATAAAACTATCGGATACGGGAATATTACGCACAGCTTCTGATTCCTGCCTGAGCAGATCTTCAACTTCCAGCAGCATTGGGTATTGAGTCGACATAGTAAAGGCTTAAAGTTTAGCGGCAATGTATTTTTCGAGTTTCACAAGGTCTTCCGTAAACTTACGGATTCCTTCAGACAGCTTTTCAACTGCCATGGCATCTTCGTTGTGCATCCAGCGGAAGGACTTCTCATCCAGATGGAATTCCTGCACATCGGAAGTCATTGCCTGTGTCGGGTCCAGCTTTCGCTGAAGCTCATTTTGATTGCTTTCCAGTTCCGAAAGAAGCGAAGGGGAAATCGTAAGGAGGTCGCATCCTGCCAATTCGATAATTTCGCCGATATTCCGAAAACTTGCACCCATCACCTCCGTTTGGTAGCCGAACTTCTTATAGTAATTATAGATGTATATTACCGAGTGTACGCCGGGATCTTCGTGCGGAGGGATTGAGTCAACACCAAGATTTTTCTTGTGCCAATCGTAAATCCTTCCCACAAAGGGGGAAATCAACTGTACTCTGGCCTCGGCACAAGCAATGGCCTGCGCTTTGCTGAACAATAGCGTGAGATTGGAGTGAATGCCCTCCTTCTCCAAAACTTTGGCCGCCTGTATGCCTTCCCAGGTACTGGCAAGTTTTATCAATATCTTTTCGCGGGAAATCCCGTTGCCCTCATAAATACCAATAATCTTGAGCGCTTTGGCAACGCTTCCTTCCAGATCAAAGGAAAGACGGGCATCGACCTCGGTAGAAACTCTTCGGGGAACGATTTTCAATATTTCCATTCCGAAGTTAACTGCCAACATATCCAGACTCTCGCTCAGTCTGGCTTCGAAGCTGCTTCCCTTTTTCCGGCCATAGCTTACCGCAGCCTCTACAAGACTTGCGTACTCGGGTTTTTGGGATGCAGCATAGATTAAGGAGGGATTTGTTGTAGCATCAATAGGCTTGTATTGCGCGATACTCTCAAAATCCCCGGTATCAGCAACCACCTGCGTGTATCTCTTAAGTTGCTCAAGTAAGTTCATTTTTTGATTCTTTTAATGAAAAACAAAGTTAAGTGTAATTTGCGAATTTATTAATCAGTTGTTGGCTAAATCGAAACCGGGTTTTGAAATTCACCCATTAGCAGGTTTTTCAAATTATTCCTATCTTTCCCTCAAACTTTTAACTCCCAAACCATGAAGTCGATGATGCTTACCGGGATCCGGCAGATGGAGATGTTCGAAATCCCCGATCCGGCAATTGCCAATGATACTGATGTTCTTATAAAGATGAAGACCCTGGGTGTTTGCGGCTCGGACGTACATTACTACAAGCTTGGCAAAATCGGAAGCCAGATTGTGCAGTTCCCCTTCCCTGTAGGGCACGAGGGAGCCGGAGAGGTCATTGCAGTTGGAAAGGCTGTTAAAAGCATAAAACCGGGACAGCGCATTGCCATTGAGCCGGCCATGCCCTGCGGCGAATGCGACCAATGTATTGAGGGCCGGCACCATACCTGCAGAAAACTAAAGTTCCTCGGCTGCCCGGGTCAGGCAAACGGCTGCCTGAGCGAATATATTATAATGCCCGAAAGCAGCTGCATTCCTGTTTCCGATAAATTGAGCTACGACCAGGCGGCAATATCGGAGCCCCTGGCAATAGGCGTTTATGCCGTAAAACAATCCATTCCCATGAGCGGCGCAAAAATCGGCATCCTGGGCTTTGGCCCAATTGGCATGAGCGTGCTACTACCCGCGCTGGCACAGGGCGCTCAGGTGGCATACGTAACCGACAGGATCGACGAGCGACTCGTTATCGCCGGGAAATGCGGTGCTCGATGGACCGGCAATCCCGACAAGCTTGATGTTGTTGCCATGATAAAAGAAAAGGAAGCTCTTCTCCTCGACGTGGTTTTTGAGTGTTGTGGGAAACAGGAAGCTATCGATCAGGCCATCGAAATCCTTAAACCGGGAGGAAAACTGATGATCATCGGAATCCCCGAATTCGACAGGTGGTCGTTCAGCGTCGACAAACTCCGGCACAAGGAAATCACCATTACAAACGTCCGCAGGCAGTTGAACTGCGTGGAGCCGGCACTGGATATGATGGAAAGCGGACAGGTCGACGTAAGCCTCATGCCTACCCATAGATTTTGCTTCCAAGACACACAGAAAGCCTTCGAGCTCGTTGCCGGTTATAAGGACGGCGTTATGAAGGCGATGATCGATTTTTGAAATCAATTTCAGTCCCTTCTGAATAATTCGCTTTCATAATACTTGGAGTTGAAAATTGACCAGGATTGTTTCCGCTTCTTCGGAACAACCTGTTTATATGACTTTTTCCATCTGAACCGTATGCATTTCATTTGTCAGGGCAATCATCACATTACATCCACAGCCAAAAACCTGCTTCAAGAAAAGCCCGGCACAGAACCAGGTAATTATACGCGGAAAACAATAAGTATTTTTCCCTAAGAATCGGGTAGTATTCCTGATGATTTTAAAAACCCATTCTTTAATTTTGCCTGAAGAGAGTCTGTTAAATAAGACTGTCCACGATTTTGTGGATTTTTAATACTGCTTTATACCTAAAAAATTATCAACCGGACCCTTTATAACCCTATACAATTAAAGACAACCTTATGAAAACAAAACTAAGCAATGGTATAATTTATATACTGTTAATCCTGTCATTCTCCTCCCCTTTTCTTTATGCTCAGGAAGAAGACAAAGCCTCAGCCTTTTCAGTTGGGGCCGATTTTGTAAGTTCCTATGTATGGAGAGGGAGCAAAATAGGAAGCGGCCCGAATATTCAGCCATCCTTAAGTTACTCAATTGGGGGACTGACTCTTGGAGCATGGGGATCACACAGTTTTCATCAGTTCGGGGATTTTGCGGAGACAGATCTTTACGCATCCTACGGATTTGATTTCGGTTTAAGCATGGGAATCACCGATTATTATTACCAAGGCTCACCCTTATTCAACTTTTCTGGCGATACGGCAAGTCATGCTGTGGAATTTAACCTCTCCTATGCAATAAGCAACTTTTCCCTTTCTGCAAATTACGTATTGAATGACGCATCAAACGGCGGTCCCGCAAACAAACCAGGAGGAGGCGATATGTATTTCGAACTCAAATACGAATTGAAAAACTGCAGCGTTTTTGCAGGAGCCGGAAATGGTTGGCACACTACATATGAAACCAATGGCGATGATGTATTTTCTCTATGCAACATTGGAATCGAATCAAGTAAAGAATTGAAAATTACAGATTCATTTTCCTTGCCATTAAGTGGAGCACTTATGGTTAATCCTGACAGGGAAGAATTGAATCTTGTAATTGGTTTGAGTTTTTAGGTAAAACAGAGTTCTAAGTTTTTTATAAGCCCGTGGTTCCGCCACGGGCTTTTTTTTTTGAGGCGGCATCTAAATAGTATTCCTGCACTCTGGGTATATATAGCAAAAAAATTCATTCGGGCAGCAATCCTTTTCATGCTGACGACACAAGGCATTTTAATAATATAGGGGGTGCATACATTATTTATTATATTTAATATACTCACCCCTATTATTTATGTGGGTACATTTAATATTTATATATTTTTTTAATTTTTATATTCATTTTAATAGGGGGTATTAAAAATATTTATATTTTTGTACCGAAACAAATTTGTTATAAACCTTTAAATTAATTTCCATGAAAACAAAACTTTATTCAGGAGCCCTACTGGTTCTTTTAATGACAGTATTTTCCTTAGCGCCCCTTAATGCTCAGGACGAAGAAAAAGAATCTCCATTTTCCGCAGGTGCAGATATTGTTAGCTCATATGTGTGGCGAGGAAGCAAAATTGGCAGCGGACCAAACATCCAGCCTTCGTTAAAATATTCAATCGGGGGATTGACCCTGGGAGCATGGGGATCATACAGCTTTCACCAGTTTGCCGATTTTGCGGAAACCGATCTTTATGCATCCTACGCTTTTGATTTCGGTTTGAGCCTCGGCGTAACGGACTACTATTATCAGGGATTCCCAATGTTCAGTTATTCAGGGGATACCGCCAGTCACGCATTTGAAATAAACGTTGGATACGCTTTGGAAAACCTTTCCATAGCCGCAAACTATATTATTAACGATGCTTCCATGGGAGGACCAGCAAACAAACCTGGTGGCGGCGACATGTATTTTGAGCTGAACTATGCATTTGAAAACTTCGGATTGTTTGTTGGTGCCGGAAACGGATGGCACACTACTTATGAAGACAATGGTGACGATGTGTTTGCAGTATGCAACATAGGAATTAAAACCAGCAAGGAGATTGTCTTTTCCGACTCCTTTTCCTTACCCGTATCCGGAGCCCTTATGGTTAATCCCGACAAAGAAGAATTAAACCTGGTTGTTGGATTCAGCTTTTAGCAAGAGTGAACGTTAGACATTTTATGAACTGATATAATTAATACAGGAATATCATGAAAAAAATTGAAGCAATAATCCGCAAGACCAAATTCGACGAGGTAAAAGAAGCCTTGAACAAAGCGGGCATAGAGTTTTTCTCCTTCTGGGAAGTCAGGGGAATCGGAAAAGCTCACGAAGAGCGTATCTACCGTGGGGTTGCGTACGACACAAGTACCATTGAACGTATTTTGATTTCAATATACTGTCGCGAGAAATTCGTAAAGCCGACTATAGATGCAATACTTTCTGCAGCCGCCACCGGTGAAATCGGTGACGGGAAAATATTCGTTTCGGATATAGCAGATGCATTTCGCATTCGCACAGGCGAGGAAGGTGACAAGGCCTTATATATTGAGGGAGGCGAGTAATAATTAATTAAAAAACGGAAATCATGACAGATACACTTATCATAGCCGATAAAATCGGCACGTTTGAGACAGCACTCGCTGAATACGCCTTTTCTCTGAATACTGTATGGGTGCTTGTTGCAGCCGCACTAGTATTTTTTATGCAGGCAGGATTTGCATTGGTGGAAGCAGGTTTTACACGCTCCAAAAACACCACAAATATCCTATTTAAAAACCTGATGGATTTTGTTCTGGGAACAATTACATTCTGGGCCCTTGGTTTTGGACTAATGTTTGGAACCAACAATGGATTTATCGGATCATTTGATCTTTTCAGCACCGGCTCCTACAGAACTGATATGCCGGACATGGCTTTTCTTATTTTCCAAACGGTTTTTGCAGCCACTGCCGCCACGATTGTTTCGGGCGCCATGGCTGAGCGCACGAAATTTAATGCTTATCTTATTTTTAGCGCTGTTATTTCACTTTGTATTTATCCAATATCAGGTCATTGGGCCTGGGGAGGTGGTTGGTTGAGCCAGCTTACTGTTCCCTTCCACGATTTCGCCGGTTCATCAGTGGTACACCTTGTTGGTGGTTCTGCAGCTTTAGTAGGTGCTGCTGTTTTAGGTCCACGTATAGGTAAATACGGTAAAAACGGAGAAGTCAAAGCAATTCCTGGCCATAACATAACACTTGCTACACTCGGTGTATTTGTGCTCTGGATCGGCTGGTTTGGATTTAATCCAGGCTCACAATTGGCAGCTGCTGGAGTCGCCAATGCAAAAGCAATTTCACTGATTTTTGTAACAACAAACATTGCTGCTGCCGGAGGGGCACTAACTACTATGTTATACATTTGGCTGAAATACAAAAAACCAACCTTAAGTATGACGCTTAACGGTGCTCTCGCGGGTTTAGTTGCTATAACTGCCGGTTGTGATGCTGTATCACCTGGAGGTGCTTTGATTATTGGACTTATGGCAGGTGTTTTGGTAGTCCTGTCGGTTGAATTCTTTGATCGGATAGTTAAAATCGATGACCCCGTGGGTGCAATCTCAGTACACGGAGTAAACGGAGCTTTTGGGACTTTAATGGTAGGTTTCTTCTCTACCAGTCAGGGTCTTTTCTACGGACAGGGTGCAGCCCTTCTGAAAACTCAGGCAATCGGAGTCGCCGCTATTGCAGGATGGGCAATTGCTGCCTCTTTGGTTCTCTTCCTCGGTCTTAAATATTTCAACGGCCTTCGCGTTGAAAAACGAATTGAAGAAGAAGGTCTGGATATCTACGAACACGGCGAAAGTGCTTACAACAGCTAATTATTTAGGCTAACCCTTGTTTTTATATGTTCAAGCCGCTCCGAAGAAATTCGGGGCGGCTTTTTTTGTAAAATAATATTTCTGGTAAAGATGTATAAAGAAAGGTATTGAAATGCTATTTTATTTCACAACTGTTGTCTTTGTGACTTCAAAATGCAACAACATGAGCTTTCCTTCAACGACCTCTGCCTTGATGAAATTATCGCCCAATGAAAAATGAACATTACTGATTGTCAATTCGGTCCAAGCAGTGTCGGAAAGCGAAAATTCATGTAAAACCTCATTAAATTGAATAATGAAACGGGTGCCGGTGGTTTCGGTTTTTACCCTGACACCTACAAGAGCAGTAAAATCCTCAAGCGAGGCCATAGTATAACGGGTCCATTCTCCCCCGGATAAAAGAACAGCTTGCCGGGAAGACCTGGTTTTACCGTCTGTTTCGCTTAACAAAACGGTTTTCACAGGCTCGTTCCTCCGGTAGTATTCTGCCTTTACAGTATCGTTAACCAAATAGGAGAAGCCCGACCCGTCGTGGCCGTAATTCACAGCATGAATTTTTGCAGGGATTTGGCAGAGCATCGCCTGAGCAACAGGTTCGAGAAAATCGCAGTTTTCCACCTTACTATTCTCCAGCAACCGGGTGAATACCTGCTCGGCTGAGTCCCGGTCAAACTTGATTCCATCACGACTATACTGAATGATTCTGTCATAACCTTCGGGAGGCCTAACAGAATAAATGACCTGACTATTATCGGTTTTCTTCCATGGCCAATAGGCCCAACCAATATTGTTTTTCTCGAAATACTGAGTGGTTGCAAAGTAGATGGAAGGGTTTCTCTCCCCTGTCTCACCAACCCAAACCGGGGCATTCAAACGCTCTCTATGTTCAAGGAAATAGCTGATGTCATTAAGATTGTCGGGATTCCCCCAGCAATAATAATGAAACTGGTACACCAGATTATCGTCGAAAGGCTCAGTAAATATTGACCAGTCGTTCGACCAGTTAACTCCCTCAAGAATAATCATATGCTTTTTGTCGATTTTGCGGATTTCGGCTGTCAGCCTTTTATACATGGGCTCTACCATATGACCGTACTTGTCAGCTGCGCCGGTGCGCTCGGGTAAGGGCTCGTTGAGCAGATCATAACCGGCAACAACAGGACTGTCTTTGTAGCGCTCTACCAGTTTGATCCATAGACGTGTAAGGCGGTGTTCGAAGATGGGATCCATGAATAATTCCGGTTCGTTGTTAGGGCTGTCGTCGATGTTCTGTCCGGTTTGTCCTCCCGGGGCACCGTGCATATCCAGAATCACATAGAGATCGTGCTTTCCGCACCAGAAAATGAGGCTGTCGAGCAGGGCAAAGTTCTCTTCGATAAATACAGCAGTATCCCCTTCGGTAAGAAAAACCCGTGCGTTGAGAGCAGGTCGCACAGAGTTAAACCCCAGCTCTTTAATTCGTTTAATATCGGCTTCAGTGATATAGTTCTTGCGGAATTCTTTCCAGAAGTTCTGAGCGAATTCAGGGGAAGTGAGGTCTTCCACAATCTTTTCGATTTTACGGGGCCGGTCACCGTTTTCGCCAAAATGCCACATATATCCTTCGGGAAGAAGCCAGTTTCCAAGCCCTACCCCGCGCAGAAGAATCGTGTCGTTGTGTTCGTTGACCATATATTGGCCGCTTGCACGAAGGAAAGTCAGGCTTGTTTTGGTTTCATTGTTGAAAGAGCATGATGCCAGAACAATAAACACGATAAAGAATAAGGAATGGGATAATTTCATGATTTTGGTTTTAGTTCATTTCTAGATACCTGCCAGTTTAACGGCCCTTTGCACGATCTCCACATCGCTGGTTCCCCTGAAGCCGCTGAAGCCAACACTAAGTTTAGTCCCGTCCTTTAATACAATGGGTTGTCCCCCCTCCCATCCGATAAAATCCGGATCGTTTATTCCAAAGGCATGGGAATCGATTTTACCGGAATATACCAATTGTTCGAATTCCCGGGTTTTATAGCCGGTTATCCATACCTGGCTGGCTTTGGTCCATGCGATTTTGTAGATTTGGCGGACAAGAATTTTGTCGTTTCCACCCAGTTTTCCGGTTATATTGTTATCCGCATCAATTATACAGATTGCCCAGCAGCCATCATTATTTTTCACATCAAGAGGGTCGGAAAGGTATTCAGGAAGAAGGCTATCAATTGCTTTGAGTAGTTTCGTAGTATTGTCCATATTTAAGTTTTGAATCAAATATAAAACTTTTTAAGGATCAACAATAAAAAGAACCTCTAACCAAATTATGTTGTATGGCCATTTAAATCGGAAGGCTTGAAATTCAATCAATTACCACTTCATTACTCTTCAACTTGAATTAATATTTCGCCAATTAGTTTCTCACTAATCCATACATCTTTCTCTATTAATTCGTAAAGCAAAGGTTTCAACTTTGAAACTAAGCCGAGTTGCTTAGCCTTAATCAAAATACCTAAAGTGCCTGTCACTTTTAAATCTGCATGTATTGCATGAAAACGAGCTATTTTTTCATCAATAACAATCAAATCCGCACCAATCTCTGTCGCAAGAACTATAGCCTCAGCTTCTCCAGCATCCAGATCAATAAAATATTTCAGTGCATTTAATTCATGAATTTTAACTATATTAATCCAGCTTACCTTGGTAAGATCTTGATAGTAGCTTTTGTTTTTACCTGCCTCTATTTCTTGAAATACAGCAAATGGTATTGAAACCTCAGAATACAATTCTTTTAAAATATCCAGTCGTGATAACTTAAGCAACGAAATTATTGGGGTAGTATTGGATACAACTTTAAGCATTTGCTATGTCATCTCTTAAATCATCAATATCATATTGGGCAAATGGAGATACTTTATATTTTGCAAGTAATTCAAAAAATTCCATTCTTGTTAATCCTAAAACTTTTGCGGCCATACCAGATGAGACCTTTCCGATTTCAAAAAGTTTAACCATTGAGCTGGCTTTCATTTCATCCTCAAAATCTTTCCCACTCATTTTTAAGGAATTGGCCAAGGATTCAGGATATTTTATGGATATCATTCCTTTCATTTTTCATTTTTTTACAAAGATACTTAAACCGGTATTTGTTTTTCACTTTTAGCATGGACTTTTTTTATTTCATTAAAGATATGTCTAATGCATCGGTTTACAAGACATGTAGGGGAATATTGGCTTATGAGAAAAAAAAATCCCTCCACTAAAAGCAGAGGGATTTACTTCTATTAAAATAATCTTTATGCCAATTTCTCCAATTGGGAAACGCTTTTCGCAATTTCAGCATCCGTCACCTCATGATCTTCGAGTTTTCCCTCGAAATATTTATCATAAGCAGCCAGGTCGATAATCCCATGACCTGAGAAGTTGAAGAGAATGGTTTTTGATTTGCCTTCGATTTTTGCTTTCTCGGCTTCCCTGATAACAGCAGCAATGGCGTGACTGGTTTCGGGAGCAGGAATAATCCCTTCGGTTTTTGCAAAAATCATCCCGGCTTTGAAGGTCTCCAGCTGTTTTACCGAGGTTGCCTCGATCAGCTTGTCCTTGAGCAGCTGACTCACAATGGAACCGGCGCCATGGTAACGCAATCCGCCTGCATGTATGGTATCGGGAACGAAATTGTGTCCCAAAGTGTACATCGGAAGAAGTGGAGTCAGGCCAACGGTGTCGCCAAAGTCGTACTGAAAAATCCCACGGGTAAGTTTTGGACAGGATGCAGGCTCTACAGCAATGACCCTTGTGGTTTTCCCGTTCCGGAAGTTTTCTCCAAGGAAAGGAAACGATATACCCGCAAAATTACTACCTCCGCCAAAACATCCCATTACGATATCGGGATAATCACCGGTCATTTCCATTTGCTTTAGCGCCTCCAATCCTATCACAGACTGATGCAGCAATACATGATTAAGAACGCTACCGAGTGAATAATTTGTTCCCGGATCTTTTGCGGCCATCTCAACTGCTTCGGAGATGGCTATGCCAAGGCTTCCCGGAGAATTGGGATCCTGAGCCAAAATTGCTCTACCCGAATCGGTAAGGTTACTGGGTGATGGGATTACTTCGGCTCCCCAAAGGTTCATCATCGACTTGCGATAGGGTTTCTGCTGATAAGAAACTTTTACCATAAAAACTTTAAGTTCGATATTGAAATGCTGTGTTGCGAAGGCAAGTGCGCTTCCCCACTGACCAGCACCAGTCTCTGTGGTCATCTTTTTAATCCCTGCCTTGTAGTTGTAATATGCCTGTGGAACAGCAGTGTTGGGTTTATGAGAACCTGCGGGGCTCACACTTTCGTTTTTGTAATAGATTTTCGCGGGAGTGTCGAGGTACTTTTCAAGTTTATAGGCACGAACCAGCGGTGTAGGTCTCCAGATTTTATAAATATCCAACACTTCTTCAGGTATGTCGATATATCGCTCGGTTGAGACTTCCTGCTTGATGAGCTCCATTGGAAAGATTGCCGAAAGATCCTCGGGACCAATAGGTTTTTTGGTGCCGGGATGCAATGGAGGCAGAGGTTTGTTCGGCATGTCGGCCATGATGTTGTACCACTGTTGTGGCATTTCGCTTTCAGAGAGATTGATTTTGTGTGATTTGTTCATAATTTTGGGTTTATTGGATATTAGGCTTAAACGGAAAAGAGGCAAGTTGTAAACAACTTGCCTCTTTGGTATTTTCATTCCACAAATGCACAACTTGTCTACGAACTTTTTTGAAAAGTGCGCCACAACCAATAACGTGCAGAAATGGATATTTGAGTAATCATAGTGAGTTCAAAAATAGCAAAATTCTTCTAATATGCTCATAAAGCTCTGTAAATTTTTAAAGTTTTCATAGTGCCAAAAATAAGAATCATTGGAACCCTGAAACTTTATCAAGGTTTTAACTATCCGAGCTAACCAGGTAGTCGTTTATCTCCTTGGCAGCCGACCTTCCCGAAAATATGGCTCTCACAACAAGACTCGCACCCAGAACAGTATCTCCGGCAGCGAAGACTTTTGGTACCGAAGTCTGGTAGTTCCCCCCGATCTTCACGTTATTCCTATCGGTGTAAGCCAGATTGAGGTCATTCAAAAGTCCTTCCTGAACCGGGTGAACAAATCCCATGGCCAATAAAACGAGGTCGGCCTCAATCATTTCGGATGAATCGGCAACGGCTTTCATTTCGGGTCGGGAGAATCCGTTTTTCGTCCATTCAACTTTGGCAACTTCGGCTTGTTCTACCTGACCGTTGCCGTGAAACTTCACCGTCGAAAGGTTCCATCTTCGCTCACAGCCTTCCTGGTGTGAAGTAGAAGTTTTAAGGGTATAGCCATAATACGGCCAGGGATTGTCGGTATCTCTTTTTTCGGGCGGTTTAGGAAGTATTTCAATCTGCATAACTCGTTTAGCTCCCTGCCGGATAGACGTACCAACGCAATCGGAACCGGTATCACCTCCCCCGATAACCAAAACGTTTTTTCCTTTTGCGGAAATTCTATCCTCGGGGGAGATAATCTCACCACGGGTTTGCTTGTTTTGCTGGGTAAGAAACTCCATGGCGAAATGAACACCTTTGAGATTGCGACCTTCCACGGGAAGATCTCTGGGTTTCATTGCTCCCACAGTAAGACAGATGGCATCGAAGGTATCCGTCAGCTCTTTTGCACTAATGTCCTTCCCTGCCTCAACCCCGGTTTTGAAAACGATTCCCTCCTGCTCCAGAATCGACACGCGACGGTCTATTACAACCTTGCTGAGTTTGAAATCCGGAATACCGTATCGCAGCAATCCGCCCACTGCATCATCTTTTTCGAAGACCGTAACAAGATGTCCCGCTTTGTTGAGCTGATCGGCAGCCGCAAGTCCAGACGGGCCTGAGCCAATAACAGCAACAGTCTTTCCGCTTCTCTTTTTTGGAGGTTTTGGCTTGATATAACCTTCTGCAAAGGCATATTCAGCTATGGCGGCTTCGTTTTCACGAATGGTTACCGGACTTCCCTCGATATTCAGAACGCAGGCGTGTTCGCAGGGTGCCGGACATATCCTGCCCGTAAACTCGGGGAAGTTATTGGTGGCATGCATCAGGTCAATTGCAAGCTTCCATTCACCCTTGTATACAGCATCGTTCCATTCCGGAATAATATTTTCAACAGGGCAACCCCAATGACAGAAAGGAATGCCACAATCCATGCAACGGGAAGCCTGAAGCTTTCGATCTTCTGTATTGAGAGTTTGTTCAACCTCACTAAAGTCATAAATACGCTCGGGGACCGGGCGGTTTCCGGCCTCTTTGCGTTGTATTTTTATAAAACCCTTTGGATCACCCATTTTTTTAAATTTAGAATTTAGAATTTTAGAATTTAGAAGGTAGAGTTAAGAGTTTAGAATTTAGCAAATTCGTCCTTCTGAATTCTACCTTCTACCTTCAACCTTAACCTACCGGTTGGCTCTCGACATCCCGCTCCATTTCGGCAATTTTCAGCTTTATGGCTTCAAGCTTTTCTTCCTCAAGTACTTTTTTGTATTCGAATGGAATTACTTTGATAAACCGTGGCAAATACTCGTTCCAGTTTTCGACAATCCGAGATGCCAGAGGTGAGCCGGTATAGTTGAGATGTTTGCTTATCAGGTCTTTCAGTTCCCTTACATCAGAAGGTTCTTCAACCAGGGATAACTCAACCATTCCCATGTTACAGAAATAATCGAAATTTCCCACTGTATTTAACACATAAGCCACGCCGCCGCTCATTCCTGCAGCGAAGTTACGTCCGGTTTTACCCAAAACCACTGTCCTTCCTCCAGTCATATATTCGCAGCAATGATCGCCTACCCCTTCGATAACAGCAATCGCACCGGAGTTTCTCACACAGAAGCGTTCGCCTGCTACCCCGTTTATATATACTTCTCCGGATGTAGCGCCGTAAAGCACGGTATTCCCAATAATTATATTGTCTTCCGGAGGATATTCAGTACCATCGGGGGGAACAACGATTATTCTTCCTCCGGATAATCCCTTGCCAAGGTAATCGTTCGAATCGCCATGAAGTTTGAACTCCACTCCCTTAGCCAGGAAAGCGCCAAAACTTTGTCCGGCGGATCCATTGAAGGAAGCACTGATGGTACCCTCCGGCAATCCTTCAGCACCATACTTCATGGATATCTCCCCCGAAAGCATTGCCCCAACAGTTCGATCGGTATTGCGGATCATATGGTTTATAATAACCTTTTCCCCTGTTTGGATTGCGTTTTTCGACAATTCAATAAGGTGGTAGTCCAAAACCCCCTTTATTTTATGCTCCTGGGGAGTTGTGAACCTGCGTTCGAAAGTGGAAGCCTGTTCGGGTACATGAAGGAATCCCGAAAGATCAAGCTTATCGGTTTTCCAATGATTGATATCGCTTCTTTTCTCCAACAGATCGGCTCTCCCTACGATATCACTGAAGTTTTTGTAACCCAGTTCTGCCAATATTTCGCGGACTTCCTCGGCAATGAAGCCAAAGAAATTTACCAGGGAATCGGCTTTGCCGGAAAACTTGCTGCGAAGATAAGGGTCCTGGGTTGCAACGCCCACGGGACAGGTGTTAAGATGGCACTTGCGCATCATCACACATCCCAAAACGATCAGAGCGCTGGTGGCGAATCCAAATTCCTCTGCGCCCAGAAGTGCGGATATAACTACATCTTTGCCGGTTTTAAGCTGTCCATCGGTCTGCAGAACCACATTTTTCCTGAGGTTGTTCAGAACAAGGGTTTGTTGGGCTTCTGCAAGGCCCAGTTCCAGAGGAAGGCCCGCGTGCTTAATGCTGCTTGTCGGACTTGCACCCGTACCTCCTTCAGTGCCGCTTATGGTAATCAGATCGGCTTTCGCTTTGGCCACACCCGCTGCGATAGTTCCAACCCCTGCCTCGGAAACCAGCTTAACACTGATCTTGGCTTTTGGGTTTACGTTTTTAAGGTCAAAGATCAGCTGAGCAAGATCCTCGATAGAATAAATATCATGATGAGGCGGAGGAGATATCAGCGTTATGCCAGGAATGGAATATCGCGTTTTGGCGATAATCTTATCCACCTTGTGACCCGGTAGCTGTCCACCCTCGCCGGGCTTTGCTCCCTGGGCAATTTTGATCTGAATCTCATCGGCATTAACCAGATAGTGGCTTGTTACCCCGAAGCGTCCGGAGGCAACCTGTTTGATTGCAGAACGCACAGACTCGCCATCCTCACGGGGGAGGAAACGCGATGGGTCTTCCCCACCTTCACCCGTATTGCTTCTGCCCCCGATACGGTTCATGGCCATTGCAAGGGTTTCATGAGCTTCCCTACTTATAGATCCGTATGACATGGCACCGGTTACGAAACGTTTCATGATGTCGGCAGCAGGCTCAACTTCAGAAATATCAATGGGTGTAGCCTTTTTTATCTGCAGAAATCCCCTGATAAAACCGGGATTGGAGTTCTCCTTGTCAACGAGCGTGCTAAACTCCTTGAACTTGCTGTAATTACCTGTCTTTGTACTCCACTGCAGAAGGGCAATTGTTTCCGGGTTCCAGGCATGGTGTTCGCCGTATTTGCGGTAATTATAGACCCCATCCAATAGGTTGGGCTCGTTTTCCGGTTCCGCAAAAGCAAAAGAATGAGAGATAGCGGCCTCTCTCGCTATTTCATCGATGCCGATTCCACCGATACGGGAGACCGTTCCCTCGAAATATTTCTTAATGACATCAGGATGAATACCAACGGCTTCAAAAATCTGCGCAGCCCTGTATGAACGCAAGGTTGAAATCCCCATTTTGGATAAAACCTTAAGCAGGCCTTTGTTAACGGATTTCACATAATTCTCCTCGGCCTTGGTATAATCCTGCTGAATGGCCTTTTTCTCCACCAGTTTCTGAACCACGGCAAAGCTGAGGTAGGGATTGATTACGCTGGCCCCATAGCCAAAGAGCAGTGCAAAATGATGGACTTCGCGGGCATCGGCAGTTTCCACAACGATATCAATCTGCATGCGCTTTCTCTTGTTGATAAGGAAATGATGCACAGCCGAAACTGCCAGCAATGAAGGTATCGGAGCTTTGTCCTTGTTAACCCCACGGTCGGAAAGAATGATATAATTCTTGCCGTCATCAACAGCTTTTTCAGCAGCAATGCACAAATCGTCGACTGCCTTTTCGAGTCCCGGACCGCCTTCCGCAGCCTCAAATAACATCGGTATGATCACCGTGGCAAAACCTTTATATTGAAGGTTTTTAAGAACGTGGAACTGCGTGTTGGTAATAATAGGTGTTTTGAACTTTACCATATGGCAATGGTCGGGCATCTCATCCAGAAGGTTTTTCTGCAGCGATCCTATGTACCCGGTAAGACTCATAACAAGCTCTTCGCGGATTGGATCTATCGAGGGGTTGGTAACCTGGGCGAAAAGCTGCTTGAAATAAGAAAACAACCTTTGGGGCTTTTTCGACAATACAGCTGTTGGAGTGTCGTTACCCATGGAGCTTACAGGTTCCTGACCACTTTCGGCCATAGGGCGGATTATGGTGTTAATATCTTCGCTTGAGTATCCAAACGACTTGATATAGATTTCATAATTTTCCTTTAGATCGGGCGATACCGACTGTCCGAACTGAACGTCCTTGAAATCGACCATATTCTCGCTAAGCCATTGGCGGTAAGGCTTACGGCCTGCCAATTCTGCTTTGAGCTCAGTGTCGTAGATGAGTTTTCCTTCGAGGGTGTCAACCAGGAGCATTTTTCCGGGCTTGAGTTTTCCTTTTTCTTTAACCTCGGAGGCTTCAAAAGACTGAACACCTGCCTCGGAGCCCATAACCATAAGGTCGCCTTTGGTGATCAGGTAACGCGAGGGACGAAGTCCGTTGCGGTCGAGCATTCCTCCCACATACCTTCCATCGGAAAACAAAAGGGATGCAGGACCGTCCCAAGGCTCCATAATGGTTGAGTAATATTCGTAAAATGCTCTTAGTTCGGGGGATATTGGATTTTTCTGGTTCCATGATTCCGGGATCATCATGGCCAGGGCGTGAGGAAGCGATTTTCCGCTCATCACAAGGAATTCCAGAACATTGTCGAGGGAAGCGGAATCGCTCTTATCGGGCTGTATGATGGGGTAGATCTCATTCAGATCACCCAGAGCCGCCGACTTCAGTATCGACTCGCGGGCCTGCATCCAGAAACGATTTCCCTTAACTGTATTGATTTCCCCGTTATGAGCCAGCATTCGGAAAGGCTGTGCAAGATCCCATGTGGGAAAAGTGTTTGTGCTGAACCGGGAATGTACCAGGGCAATAGCGCTATGCAGCCTCGGGTCGCTCAGGTCAAGAAAGTACTGACGAAGCTGCTCGGATGTGAACATTCCTTTATAGATCAACACTTTGGTCGACAAAGAAGGGATTGAGAAGAAGCTTTTTTGTTTGATATCCGAACTGCGGATTGCATTCTCGGTTTTTTTGCGGACGATATAGAGTTTTCGCTCAAGACTTAGCTGATCGGTATCGGCGGCAAGCAAGATCTGACGGATAAGCGGCTCGGTAGACTTTGCCACGGCACCCAGGGTTGAATTATCGCGCGGCACCTCACGGAAACCGATTACTTCAATTTTTTCTTTGGCAATGAAGTTTATCAGGATTTCCTCGCACTTGCGCGCATCCGAACTGTCCTGAGGAAGAAAAACAAGTCCGGTTCCAAACTGCCCTTCAGGAGGCAATGCATAACCCTGAATAAGGTAAAAATCACGGGGGATTTGAATCAAGACGCCAGCTCCATCGCCCGTGCCACTGTCGGCCCCTTCAGCGCCACGGTGGGTCATGTTCTCCAAGACTTCAAGCCCTTTGTGAATTATATCATGTGATTTCTTACCTTTCAGATGGGCTACAAAGCCAATACCACAATTGTCGTGCTCAAACTCGGTGCGGTATAAACCTACGTTTTCCTGTCGATACTTTGTCATTTGAAGTTCTCCTGTATTTTTGCCTGCAATTTATCCATATTAATCCAAACTTTCTAAAAATGATCCCTGCGGTATCTCCCTTTCAAGCGGGAGAGAAAGAAAAGAAAAAACCGTTCCCACCTGAATGAGAACGGTTTTACAGTATTTCAATCCTGCCATGCCATTCTCAGATAAACCTTACATGTTTATTAAGATGAGTAGCTATAGATATATGCCTGATCATGTCTGAATTATCAATTTTGACACAAAGATAGAGTTATTTATTACAATTTGATATTTTTTGTTGCAAAAAAATGCTAATTTATAATTAATGTACGAATAAGCGTTTATAAATCAATAATATGAAAGATGGAAGGAAATCAAAAAAAATCGGATGACAAACGTTTCCCTTATTTTTAGCAAATAGAATGGGGAGTCCGGGTATTGATTAAAAATCTGAACTCACATTATGAAATTGATCACGAAATTAACAATTTTTGTTCTAAAATCGAAACTCAAATGCAAAATAGTAACCACAGCGTCTTGGTTTAACGCCTACCCTTCTACCATTCTAACCTTGAATCCATGAATTCCAAATTCAAATTCCAAATTCCAAATTCAAAAATATATCCCAAGCGCTAGTATCTGCATAATAAACTGCAATATCATATTAATCCATAATTTTATATTTCAATTACTTAGCTTGGCAGACTTCGAAAATCCCTTCAAATTTCTATTAACAATTAGCTAATTTGTATTACAATAATTTCCGTTTTTCAATCAATTTTGAATCTATATTATTGGAATTGTCATAAGTTTCGTGGTATCGGTGTTTAGAACAGTTTAATCGATCTAAATAGCCGAATACTTTATCGGAAATTATTCGGATGCAAAGAATTAAATTTTACAAATAACAAGAATCATTATGATCAGATATTTAGTGTCAATTGTGGCTTTGAATTTTTTCATATCTACTACTTTATTTGCTCAGCAAAGCGTTGTGTACACGAACTTCGAGGATGTGAACATGAGCTTGAGCACATTTCTCTGCACAATGGATATTGTGGAGAATCCCAGCAAATCGGGAATCAACACAAGTGAGCGCGTCGGACATGTTGTTAGCACTGCGGATACCTGGGAAGGTATGGTTAATTCCGTGCCTTTATCGTTTATCGATTTCACCGACAAACAAATTTTCAAACTCAAAGTATTCTCTCCCCGGCTGGCAAAAATACTTATTAAGCTTGAATATTCTGTAAATAAAGAAACTGTTTTCACAACGGTTTATAAAAACACAAGCAAAGTTGGTGAATGGGAAGAACTTAGCTTTGATTTCACAGACGCTGCCTCTGGGGTTTACGACAATATAGTTTTGTTCTTTGATATTGACGCTACAAATGCAGGAGACAACTGGTATTTCGACGACTTGCAGTTGGTTTCTTCCAATCCTCCAGCCAATCAGGTCAGTCTCCCGAATATTTTCCAAAACAATATGGTTTTGCAGCAAAACATGGATATTCCAGTGTGGGGATTCGCACCTGCAGGTGAAAAGCTTGTAATTACAGGGAGTTGGGGTAAAACTGCGGAAGCAACCGCCGACCAGCAGGGCAAATGGTCGGCAAAAATCACAACTCCTGCTGCTGTTCCCGGAGAAGCACCCCGCTACACGCTTACTATTGCAGGAAACAGCAACACCGTAGAATTTTCAAACGTGCTTGTTGGAGAAGTTTGGGTTTGTTCCGGACAATCGAATATGGATTTCCCGCTAAGCCCGATACCCCAATGGACTTTGGGGGTGGATAATTACGCATCTGAAATTGCAAACGCGAATTATCCGGAAATTCGGTTTTTCAATGTGGCCAAAAGACCCTCTTCACTCGAGTCGACCAACTGCGAAGGCGCATGGGTAGAATGCAATCCAACTAACGTAGCAAACCTTAGTGCGGTAGCTTACTATTTCGGAAGGGAGCTATTTAACGATGCAAATATCAATATTCCGATTGGCCTGATACAATCTGCATTTGGAGGATCGGCTTGCCAGGCATGGACAAGTTTGGAGGTTCTTGGTTCCAACCCTGAGTTAAATACCAAATACCTTGTCCCTTTTCAGCAGAATCCCGCTTCATTTTCTACAGAATACAAACCTGCGTATTTATACAATGGCATGATCGCACCGATTATACCATTCGCAATCAGAGGCTTCATATGGTATCAGGGGGAGTCGAACAATTCAGATGGGGATATGTACCGAAAACTTTGTGCAGAGATGTTGAAAGGTTGGAGGAAAGACTGGGGTCAAGGCGATCTCCCTTTTTTCTTTGTGCAAGTAGCGCCTTACAATATGACACTCCCGGAACCCGTTTATGCCACCCTCAGGGAGGCCCAGCTGAACATGTTAACAGAAAGCAACACCGGCATGGCGGTTACTACCGACATTGGCAACGCCACAAATATCCATCCGACGAATAAATACGATGTAGGTAAAAGACTTGCATTGTGGGCCAAAGCGAAAACCTACCAGGAGGATGTTGTATTCTCCGGACCACTTTATGAATCGTACAGTATCGAGGGCAACAAAATTAGAATCAGCTTTAAGGCTGAATCTGTTGGAACCGGTCTGACAACCAACAACGGTCTGCCTCCCGACAATTTCACAATAGCCGGAGCGGATCAGGTTTTCCACAATGCCGCTACAGAGATAGAAGGCAACGATATCCTTGTTTCAAGTCCAAATGTCACAAATCCGATTGCTGCCAGATATGCCTTCTCCAATGCCCCCTCTCCCAATCTGATAAACAAAGAGTTTCTGCCCGCTTCGCCTTTCCGCACCGACGGCCCCCTGGCACTCAAGCTTGAAAAGGCCATGAGGGAGAATACTATCGAAGCGTTTCCTAACCCATTCGACAGTCAGATTAGTTTCAGAAACAACACAGAAATCAAAAACCTTGAATTGATAAGTGTTTCGGGAAAATCCGTCCAGAAGTATACACTGTCTGAAAATGAAGGTAATGCAATTGATACAGGCAATATTCAAGCGGGTCTGTATTTCTTAAGAATCCAGGAGAAACAGGGAGAAACAAAGACTGTAAAAATGGTCAAATACTAGAATTGAATAACTTTGGGATAAAAAAGAGCCAATAGATATAAGCCTATCTTAAAAAGATATGTTTTACCATAAATTTCACTTTAAGAAAGAATAATTACCAACCACATATTAATTACTAACTAAAGCTTAATAAAATGAAGAAAAATTATCTTTTGATTATTCTCGCCTTATTTCTTCTGAATGTGATGCCTGCTTTTTCGCAGACAGATACCATCCTGGTGGATTTTGGTGCCCAGGCAAGCCTTTCTTCGGGAGTCTGGAACAGCCATACCAATTCGCAAGCCTCAGCGGTTGTTACCCCGCTGAAAAACACTCTAAACCTAACTACTGCCGTAGGACTTAGTGTTTACGACTCTTTCACAGGAATAAACGAAACCGGAACTGCAACTCCTGATGCTTCGATTGATTTTCCGGGATCCGCAACACGCGACAGCTACTTTGGGAGTGCGGTTGCCTTTGGTGGGGTCACCGAACCTACAGGAGGGATCGAACTTACTGGTCTTAATCCCGCTAAATTATACACATTTATTATTTTCGGGTCCCGTACCGGAGTTTCTGACATTCGTGAAACAAAGTATCGATTCGATGCGCTTACACCTGACTCAGCCTACCTTAACACCTCAAACAACACAATGAACGTTACAACAAAAACGGTTCAGCCTAAAGCTGACGGCTCATTGAAAATGTTGGTAGGTCCGGGGGAAGGCAATACAAATTCCTCGAAATTCTATTATTTCGGGGCTATGAAAATTGTTTATGAGTCGGAACCTGCCCTTCCAGCTGCGATCACCGTTAATTCACCAAATGGTGGGGAAGTGCTACTTGCGGGCTCCACACAAACCATAACCTGGTCTAAAACAAACCTTACAGATGGCATCGCCCTAAGCTATTCAATTGATAATGGTGCAAACTGGATCTCAATCGGAACTGCAGATGTTTCAGCAACTTCCTTAGACTGGCTTGTTCCTGGCTCAGGCTCTGCTGAATGTCTTATCAGTGCCACATCAGGCACAGCAACCGATGTATCTGACGCCGCATTCACCATAGCAATACCATCACTCGGGATAACTGCTCCCAACGGAGGGGAAGATTGGGAAGTTGGTACAAGCCAGAATATAACATGGACAGCAGAACACATTTCTGCAGATATCCTTTTGGAATATTCGAGCGATAATGGGGTAAACTGGAATTCAATTACAACGGTTCCTTCAAGCCAGACCAGTTTCGAATGGTTGGTGCCAAATACTGCCTCAACAGAGTGTTATATACGTGCCACATCGGGTTTAACCGAGGATAAAAGCGATGCCGTTTTCACAATCTCAGAACCTGCTGTCCCCACAATTACTCTGATTGCTCCCAACGGAGGTGAAACCCTTTATGTAGGTTCTGTCTATGCAATCACGTGGATTACAGCAAATATTGCAGCAAATATTGCATTGGAATATTCGTTGGACAATGGAGGAACCTGGCTGGAGATTGCTTCAGTAGCTTCTACCCGTACTTCATTTGACTGGATTATCCCCAATTCGCCTTCAGCGCTCTGTTTGGTGAGCGTTTCATCCGGTGGAACAAGTGATGTGAGCAGTTCAATTTTTTCTATTGAAGTTCCAAACGACACGATAAGTATCGATTTTGGCGCACAGGCAACCAAATCGGCTGAACCCTGGAACAATCTGGCAGAAGTTATGGGCGCCGGAGAGATTGCTCAGCTAAAAAACTCACGGAACCTTCTTACCGGGATAGGCCTTACCATTTATGATCGTTTTAACGGGATCAATGAAACTGGAGCCACCACACCGGATGTATCTCTGGGTTTACCCGTTTCTGCTACAAGAGACAATTATTATGGCTGTGTTGTAGAGTTCTCAGGGGGAACCGAACCAACCGGAGGAATGCATATTACCGGACTCACACCCGATAAGAACTATAAATTCGTAGTATTTGGCTCACGTGCGGGTGCAGCAGACAATCGCGAAACAAAGTATAAATTTGTTAGCAACACTATCGACTCAGTTTACATCAATACCTCCAATAATGTTATAACCTCTGCAAGCGTTACAATTAAGCCAAAAGCAGACGGGACGGTAACTCTGATTGTCTCCCCGGGAGAGAATAACACAAATGCACCCTACAAATTCTATTATCTGGGAGCGTTGACCATTATTTATGAGTTAGAAGAGGCTCTGCCTTCTACTGCAACACTTATTTCACCAAGCGGTGGGGAGAAATGGGTTGCAGGTTCCACTCAGACTATTTCATGGGCAATGACCAATATAACCGGGGCAATCGACATTTCCTATTCTTCAGATAACGGAGTCAACTGGACTCTCATTCAAAGCGTGGAAAATACAACACAGTCGTTGGAATGGTTGGTACCAGAAGATTTTTCAAGTACATGTCTGGTAAAGGTTGTATCGGGCTCGGCCAGCGATGTCAGCGACAATACTTTTAGCATTTTGAATCCGAATGAGCCTTCCATTTCACTTATTTCTCCCAATGGTGGCGAAAACTGGATCGTTGGCACTACACATTCTATTGCATGGGAACCGCTGAATCTTACAGAAAACATCAGCATTGAGTACTCAACAGATAATGGCGGCAGCTGGAACGATCTGGCTTCGGTGGCTCCAACAGCAGTGTCGTACGAATGGACAGTGCCTGATGCTGTTTCAACGCAGTGCCTGGTAAGACTTTCGTCGGGCATATATTTCGATGAGAGCTATCAGAATTTCAGCATTGTTGAAAAAACATGCAACAGCACAATCGTAATTCTTGGTTCATCAACTGCTTACGGTTCAGGGGCAAGCACCATCGACAGCTCATGGGTTAAGCGATATACAGCTGCTTTGAAGGCTATAAATTCAAATTACACAGTTGTAAATCTGGCTTTGGGCGGATACACCACTTTTCAAATGCTTCCAACAGGCACTGTAATGCCTGATGGAATTACAGAAACCATAGATGTAAACAGAAATGTAACCAAAGCTCTGACTTACAATCCCTATGCGATAATTGTGAACATGCCATCAAATGATGCAAACAAGAATTATTCGGTTGAGAAACAATTAAACAATTACGCGGCTGTTGTTAATGCAGCGAATGCACAGGGTGTTACCGTTTGGATCGCAACAACCCAGCCACGAAATTTCACCGATCCGGCACAAATTAAACTTCAGTCGGACATGGCCGATACCTTGCTTTACATTTATGGTGAAAATGCTATTGATTTCTGGAGTATTACGGCCACTCCCAACGGACTCATTTTGCCCCAGTACAATTCGGGTGATGGCGTGCATTTGAACAATGCCGGTCACAGAGTATTGTTTGAAAAGGTGATGGCCAAACAGATCGAAACCCTTGCCTGCCTGCCCGACGGAATTCGGAATTTAATCCCGGTAGTTGCAGGAGTCAGGGTTTATCCCAACCCTTATTCAGACCTCACTACAATTGAATTTGAAACAGCATCGGGCGGAATAGCCGAAGTCAGGTTTCTGGATTTAACCGGGCGACAGGTAGGAACACTTGAAGCGCGTATTTCAAACGCTGGCACTCACAGTTTGCAAGTTTCGAACGAGGAGATAAAATCTTCAGGTCCTGTTATCGTTGCAGTTATAAAAATCAGCGACAGCCAGGGTATCAAGTTAAGCAATGTTAAGCTTATCCGAATGAATCTCAATTAAATCCTTACATAGCAGAAGCGTCGTTAAGCAGGAGATTCTCTCCCACTTAACGACGCTTTTCATTTTTTTTCTAATCTTACTGCTAGTTCATCGGAATATCGAGAAGGAGAAGAAACGAGTCTTTAGTTGCCTTTATGCTTATTTCATCGCACTCCCACATGCCTGCTGCATCGCGGCGTCCAAGCAACTGACCTCCGGCCTCCACCTCTCCCCCGATAACAAAAAGATAAAGTCCGTTGCCCTTCCGGTTCATATGATAGAGCAACTCAGTACCCTCC
>JAIFNN010000174.1 GCA_020047715.1 Bacteroidota bacterium
GGTTGAAAATGATATCCTGTATGTAAACCTTCAGAACCCTTCCATCCGATCAAAAATCAACTTCGGCGAAGAAAACCAAAATTTAAATTTTAGTGGATTGCAAAAAGACAAAAACGGTTTCTTCTGGTTTTTTTTTGAAGAGGGAGTGATTGTAGCGGATTTAAACACCAAGCCAATAAAAATAATTTATGAGAACAAGACCGTCGATAATGGCAACGACCGGTATCGGTCAATGGAACTTAACAATGATTTTGCCTATTTCACAACTTCGAATGGTTTTCTTGAACGTTATAAAATCCCAAAAGATGCAAATTACACATCCCTTGAAATAGAAAGGGTTAGCACTGGTAACGGGCGACCAAATATTTTTATTACAGACTCAGCTGTTTACGTCCTTAACAACGGTATTATTAAAAAACTTGGGCTTAAAAATCTGGCAGAACTTCAGACGTTAAATAATGAGCCACTTACCAGCGGAGCTATTACAGGTTTCAAAATCAGGAATAAGGATATCATAATACAGGATGATGATTCCTTGAGGCTTTTCCGATTTGCTCTTGATAAAGGGAATGAATCTGTAAAACATATATTTGTTAAAAGCAGCAATAAGAGCAGTAAACTATTTATTGATAATTCATCAGTAATATGGGGATACAGCAGCAAGGGATTATGGAAACTCAACAGCCCGGGATTCAATTACAAGCTTTTCCCAGTCAGCAAAAACGGAGAGAAATCGGATGAAGCCTATTCGATTTTAATTAAAGACGAATGGATTTATTGTGGCTTGCGCACCCGCGGTCTTGAAAAAATCAACGTATCCGATAAAAGAATAATTCACATCCCGCTCTCAGGAGAGAAACCGGAAGGCATTACGAATATCATCGTTACCTCCCTTCTTTCTTCCGATGGATCAATAGTCTCCGGAGGGCTTGGAGTTAACTTTCTTGACATGGATGATAAGATTAATCATTGGATTATACCCTTGCCGGATAGCAGCGGATTGTCGGAATGGATCGTTTGGTCAATGCTCGAGGATACGCAAGGGAAGTTCTGGTTCGGCACAAATTACGGTCTGAATTTTTATGACCCCCTAACCGGCAGAATAGAAATTTTCAAGAAAGACGATTCGGGGAATTCACTTTGCAATAATCATGTTTGGGCTATTGCAGAAGATAACGATGGCGGAATTGTTTTGGGCACATGGAATGGGATTTCTATTTTCAATGTTGAGGAAAGAAAATTTAAAAACTATACGGAAAATAATTTCCCAGGAAAAGAAAACCATTCGATAAAATGTCTTTATGTTGAGCCGGAATCAGGTATGATTTATGCGGGAACGGAAGGCAAAGGATTGATTAAGCTCGATCCGAAAACCGGCAAAATCATTTCCTTCACTACCCAATCGGGTCTGATAAGTAATACTGTTTGGGGTATTGTTCCTGATTCCAAAGGATTGCTATGGCTTTCCACAACAAGAGGCATCGCTCTATTCGATCCCGTGAAGATGGAAATAAAGAGAAATTACACCATCGAAGACGGCCTTCCCTTCGATGAATTTTACTTCAATGCTTTTACAAAAGACGTTTGGGGAACTATTTATTTTGGGGGAACGGATGGTATTATTGCCTTTAATCCCCATGAAATAGAAATAAATCCGGCCCTTCCTTCCAGCCCGTTTATCAGTAAAGTTATTCCTGTTTTTAAAACAAAGCGCCAATCTAAAAACAGGCATCTGAATGCAGAATACAAAAACCTCAAAATTACCAGCCTCAAGTTAAAGCGTGTACCCGATACCCTTATAATTTTTTCAAGAACTTTTCATTACCAGAATCCCTCGCAAAACCTCTTGCATTATAAACTAGAGGGACAAGATACAAGTTGGACCGTTACAAGGAATGGAGTCTTCAGATTCTCGAACCTGATGCCCGGGGAATTTACGCTACTGATTATGGCCGAAAGTTCAGACGGGATTAAAAATCCGTTAATTACAAGTATACCTGTTGTTATAAGAGCTGAAAACCAAGCAATAACAATAAGTATTCTGTTTACTATAATGCTGGCATTTATCCTGTTGTTTTTGTTTCTGAAAAATGAGGCAAACCGAAAAAAGATTACAGCCGTCCTATATAATTCCTTGAAGCATTTTGATAAATCCCAGTCAAAAAACCAACTATTGGAGGATGAATGTTCGGAGATACTTAGGAAAATCGACCTCTATTTATCCACCACCAAGCAATACCTGAAACCGGAAATAAGCTTGGACAACCTTGCAGCAGAGTTGGAAATTAAGCGACATGTATTGTCCCAGGCCATAAATCAAGGCAGCAGTGGCAATTATTTTGACCTAATCAATCAATATCGCATCAATGAGAGCAAAGAAATGATCCTGTCGGGCATGTACGAACACTTGTCGCTCGAAGGCATCGCTCATAAATGCGGATTCAACTCAAAAGCAACCTTTTATGCGGCCTTTAAGAAGTACAACGGCTCAACACCTGCTGCATTCCGCAAGCAAAATTCAAAAAATCCTCTCCCCTGAGAATAATGAACCTTAAGAGCGATTCTTTACAATAACAATATTGTTCAAACGCATCGGATTGTACTTTATCACCTTGTTTTTAAAAGGAGTTTTGGCTTTTGAAATTTACATTTGACAATATATCTAAACTCAAATGCTATGAAAAAAAATCTACTCAAACTTTCACTAATTTTGCTTTTTTCAGGTTTGCTCACAACTGCAATTGGTCAGGTAAAAACACTTTCTGACTACGCAATTAAAAAACCTTCCTCTGGGCCAACCGAGAACCGGTGGTTTCAGACATCCTATAATAACCTTTCAAATGGCAGTGTTCTGCCCGGAATCATTACCGGTTCGCCAACCGGCAACAACAATTTCAAGGTTGAACGTGCAGTAACAATGTGGGATATGGATTCCCTTTACATTGGCCTTGTTATTAGAGATGATGCCGGAATTACCGCAAATGAAGATTCTGTTGAACTTTTCTTTGACACCAATGCCAATGGCGGAGCTTTTGAGTCATCTGTTGACAAAAGATTTAAGCTTAGCTTTACTGCTGCTGCCAATGCCAACTATTTGCTTCCCTACAATGGAAGATATTATTATCTAAGTGGTTCGAAAGAGAACTACAAAATAGCTATCCCCTGGACAGGCCTTGGAATTATTCCTTCTGCCCTCAGTCAGATAAAGTTCGATATCCGAGTTTCTGATGTTGATGTAATTGGCGCAGCACCTGTGAATGTGCAAACCTACGGAAGCACAACCAAAGATCCTGCAGCATTTACAGATGAATACGGGATTATTGAACTTAGAAAAGACGAAGGCCCGAGTGTAACAGGTTTCACACTTAATTTTTCAGATACCCTTGATGCAACAGGTGCTATTATCGATTCAGAATGGGGATTTCCAACACGTAAAGCATCGCATCATCTGACGATCGAGGATGGCAAAATGAAAATCAATATTTCAGCCAAAGGAAATTTTGATGGGCTTGAATACGACTTCCTGAAGTCGCGTATTTTGAATCTGTCAGCAAACCCATATGTCAAAGTCAGATTGTCAGCAACCGCAGATTGCAGTATCAGACTTTATCCATGGGACGTTATGGGAAATTACAACATCCCAGCAGCTTTTGCCCCGACATGCAACATTAAAGCAGGTGCGGACACAACAATTTTCTTCAGCTTTAAAAATCTTTTTACAAAACCGAATGACGGACCCATCGACTCGACAAAAATCAGGCAGCTACTGTTTAATATCAATCCCGGAATACCTTATACAGGCATTGTTTCGATTGATGAAATCGTTGTGGGTTCGGATCTTTTTGTAAAACCAACTCCCCAGATTGGAAAAGCAGACCTGGCAGTAAAAAAGCCGGTAATCGGAGCTTCATCTGAAAACCGCTGGTTTCAGGTCGAATACAATAACCTGGCTTCAGCGAACAATCTTCCAAACGTAATTACCGGGGCAGGGTATTCCACCGCCAACTCTTTCAAAATTGAAAAAGTTCTGTTTATGTACGACAAAGACAGCCTCTATGCTGGCATAAGAATCCGCGATGATGCAGGCGTTTCCTCAGGCAAGGATTCGGTTGAGCTCTTTTTCGACACCAATGCCAACGGCGGTGCTTTTGAGGCTGGGACTGATAAAAAATTGAGCTTCGCTTATAAAGTTGCTAAAGACACTGTGATGTTCGAATCGAACGGTATTCATTGGGCAATTGCCTTTATGAATGATGCCAATCGTGAAAACTATGAAATAGCTATTCCATGGAGCTTGCTTGGAATCGATCCTTTGACAGCTGCTTCAATAAAATGTGATGTTAGGGTCAACGATGTGGATGCAGGCAATTTGGTTAACAGCCAAACCTGGGGAAGCTATTCCGTAAATCCCGAAACATCAACAAGTCAATACGGAACACTTACTTTGAATTCCACTGTAGGAGAAACAGTAACCGGACTCGATATTGATTTTACAGATCCGATAAACCAGGCGCAGTGGGGATTTCCAGCAAGAAAAGCCTCTCATGTCATTACCCAGACCAATGGAGAAATGGTTATTTCAATTGCTAATAAAGGAAACTTTGATGGCCTCGAATTCGACTTCTTTTCCGAAAGAATTCTTGATCTCAGTGTTACGAAACTTGTGGAATTGAAGATAAAATCCACAGCTGATTGTGCTGTCAGGATCTTCCCATGGGACGTTCTTGGAAATTATAACATAAATATTTCTCAGAACATAAAAGCCAACCGTGACACTGTTCTGACCTTCGACCTTTCAGGATATTTCTCCAAACCAACTACAGGGGCAATAGACTCAACCTCTATCAGACAGCTGTTGTTCAACTTTAATCCGGGTGTAACTTTTAATGGAACAATAACAATTGATTATATAAAAGCCGGAACAGTTATTAACTTGTCGGAGGTTTCGTCGCTTCAGGAAATAAAATTAGACGGTTTACTGCTGGATGGTTTTAATGCCACAACCCTCAGCTATGATGTTGTATTACCTAACGGAACAACAACTGCACCTGCAATTACATCAACTACTTCAGACATTAATGCAAAAACTGCACTTTCATCACCATCATCATTACCTGGGAAGGCAACAATTTTAGTTACAGCTCAAAATGGGGTGTCAAAAACCACTTACACGATCAACTTCACACTTGCTCCGTCAACTGTTTCATCACTTCAGGAACTAAAACTTGACGGCAACCTCATCGCTGGTTTCAACGCAGCAACGCTTAACTATGATGTTATTTTACCTGTAGGCACAACTTCGGCATCTGCAATTACCGTTCTAACGACTGAAGCTAATGCCACTGCAGTAGTAACACCGCCCGCTGCATTGCCAGGATCTGCCAGCATTGTTGTTACAGCACAGGATGGTATTGCAAAAACCACCTACACCGTCAATTTTACTGTTGCTTTATCAGATGTATCATCACTTCAGGAAATTAAACTGAACGGAAGTCTGATAGAAGGATTTGGTTTGGCAATACTCAGCTATGATGTTGTATTGCCTTCTGGTACTACCACTGTACCAGTGATTACCTCAAAAACCACCGAAACCAATGCAACGACTATTGTAACTTCTCCTGCAACATTGCCCGGCGAAGCAACAATTGTGGTAACTGCGCCTAACGGACTTGCTAAAACCACCTATACCATTCGCTTTACTGTTGCAACATCTGTAGCACATAACAAAGCGGAGTTCGAAATCTATCCCAATCCATGTTCGGATTTTGTGAAAATAAGCTCTTCAAAACCTGTAATTTCATGCAGCATTTATAATATAACCGGCACTGAAGTTATAGTTTCCAACCAGATTGTGAATGAAATCGATATCAGAGATCTGAAGAAAGGTATCTATTTTGTTAAACTTAACTTCAGCAATGAATCGAGTCATATTTCTAAAATTATAAAACAATAATCTAAAGATTCCCTCAATTTCCAAAACCCTGGTTTGCTTCATGCAAGCCAGGGTTTTATTAGGTTTCAATGGAATTCCGATCAGAAAAAAGCATTCCATAAATAACAAAATAGCAAACCTTTTTGATTTTCTATTGAACCCCCCAGCTTATTAATTGTAATAGTTTTGAAACTGAAATAGAATTTAAAATCGGAGTCCAGTTTAATAATTAGAAATCGAAAATCCGGAAACGGAAATTGTTTTTTCAAAGCTGAACATCCCCTATTGTTTTAACATTCTGCTTTAACTAGTAAGATCTCAAAAAACTAACTGATTGTATGAAAAAATTTACACTAAACCGGTTGCGTTTTTCATTTAACCCTTTCAACATCCCGGCCGGAATTCTAAAAACCGGAGGCGTCTCAATCCTCTTACTTACCCTTAACCTTTTCCTGACCAGCTCATTTGCTCAAACGGTAGTTACGGGAACTGTAACAGATTCCAAAACCAACCAGGCAATTCCCGGAGTAAATGTTGTTATTGACGGCACCTCACAGGGAACCATCACGAATCTGGAAGGGAATTATTCAATTAGCCTTACCGACCCTTCGGCAATATTGGATTTTTCATTTATCGGATATACCAGTCAGCAGGTTCCCGTGAATGGCAGAACCATATTGGATATATCTCTTATTGAAGACCTCCAGACACTGGATGAAGTGGTTGTAATTGGTTACGGCACCGTAAAAAAATCGGATTTAACAGGATCGGTATCTGTTGTATCCACCAAAGAACTTACAAAAAACCCCGCTGTCAGCGCGGCTCAGGCTCTCCAGGGTAAAGCACCCGGAGTTCTGGTTTCCCAGAGCGGAAAACCGGGCGCAGGGCCTACCATCCGTGTTCGCGGCGTAGGTTCAATAAACAATGGGTCGGATCCAATCTTTATTGTAGACGGAGTTCAGGTTGGGAATATAAATAATATACAACCTCAGGATATTGAGAGCATGCAGGTTTTGAAAGATGCTTCTGCCTCAGCGATCTATGGCGCAAACGGATCAAATGGAGTAATTATAGTTACCACCAAAAGGGGTAAATCAGGTGCCCCGGTGGTTAACCTCAACACATACGTAGGTCTTAGTTTAGCCCCCGAAAGGTATGATGTAATGAATGCTGATGAGTACTCAGCTTTCTACTCCGCCTTGTATGGAGCAAAACCCGAATACGAACAGGCATTCCGTGAAAAATATTATGGTGCAGGCTGGCGCGAGGGTACCGATTGGCAAAACGAAATGTTCCACAACGGCCTTACCCAGAACTATAACCTGTCCATTTCAGGTGGTGGGGATAACAGCAACTACTCTGTCTCACTGGGCTATGTAAACGATGCCGGAACCGTTATCAAAACAAATGCAGAGCGCTATAACCTTCGCGCAAATTCGGACTTCAAAGTCAATGACTTTATAAAAATCGGTGAGAGTTTCAGTATGAACTATAGTATCGGTGAAGATCCCATAACCGTTCAGACCTCTATCTGGGAGTTGAACACATCCCCATTAATGAAAATTTACAATCCTTATTATATTGGCGGATATGAAAACTATCAGGCCAATTATTGGGAAGATGCTGATGGAAATTTGCAGCAAGGTCGATTGCCGGAAGGATATAGCGGGCCGGTCTATTCGAATACTCTCGGCAACGACAAGCCTAACCTTTTAGCCGCACCTTCTCTCGGGTCTAACCGGAATTTCGGTTTAGGAACACTTGCAAGCGTTTACCTGCAAGTGGATTTTACCGATTGGCTTTCCTTTAAAGTGACTCCCGCAGCTGAATTGTATAATAGCAGGAGAAAAAACTGGCTCCCCCTTTTCGAAGGGAACCGATCTCCGGGTCAGGCTGCCTTAAGTGAAGATTTTAGCGACGGGATGACCCTGAACCTCGAAAATCAATTGAGCTTTAAAAAGAGATTCAACGATGTCCACAATGTTCAAGCCACGGCGGTCTATCTTTTGCGGTCGGGACAGAATCACTCCATTACAGGTGCGGAAAACGGTTTCGATTTTGAACAGCTGAATACTCTGGCTAACGGCGGAACCGCTTCAACAAGGCTGCGAGGCTACGAGTCCGATTCCCGAATGTTATCCTATCTGGGAAGGGTAATGTACGACTACAAAGGCACATACTTTTTGACCGCCTCCTACCGCTCCGATGGTGTTTCGGTATTTGCTCCGGCATTCAGAAGAGGAAATTTCGCTTCCGCTTCGGTCGCCTGGAAGCTCAGTGAAGTATTCCTGAAAAACGTGGAGCAGATTGATGCCCTCAAAATTCGCTTGGGATGGGGGCAAACGGGTAACTCCGATATTGGAGGAGGATTTCAATATCTGGACAAAATCTCTGAGAACACTTCTTTTTCTCCTGTTTTTGGGGATGACCAACATATCGCCAGGGCACAATATGTTTTCTATGGCTTTGCCTCAAAGGAAATCCATTGGGAATCAGCGGAAATGCTTAACATCGGAGTAGACGCAAGCCTTTTCAAAAACAAGCTCCAATCCAGTCTTGAATATTATGTGAAAAACAACAAAGACCTCTTGGTTGCAATTCCCATTTCATCAGCTTTTGGACGCCAGGATGGAAACCCTTGGTTTAACACTGGAAACATTCAAAACCGCGGCATTGAGTTTTCCATAGAGTGGAGAGACAATCTCGGTGATTTCAGTTATGGAATAACCTCAAACTTCACAACCATCAAAAACGAGGTTATGTACCTGCCGGTGACCGATATTACAAGCGGAAACAATCGGACGATCGAGGGCCATTCCATCGGAGCTCTCTACGGTTACGCTTCCGAAGGGATTATACAGCTCGACGAATCGAATTACGTCAAAGATGCCGAAGGAAACTGGCAAAAAGATGTTAATGGATTGTATACCGGTTACCTGCATGCAACACACTTGGGAAACACTCCGCAACCGGGCGATATCCGATTTAACGACCTGAATGGGGACGGTGATGTTACAGCACTGGATAAAACCATCATCGGAAAAACAATACCAAGTTTCACCTATACGGTTGGGTTTGATTGTTCCTATAAAAACCTGGACTTTAACGTTTTTCTCTTCGGTGTAAATGATTTTGACATTTTCAACAGTCAGAGAGCCCGTTTATCCAGCATGAACAGCCAGGATATGGATCATAACAAGCTCAACGATTTCGCCCAAAATTACTGGTCAGTCGATAATCCTTCCACAACCCATGTTCGTTTGGATCCCTCCAACCGAAACGTTAACGATCAGCTTTCGTCGTTCTGGATCGAAGACGGCTCATTTCTGAGAATTAAAGACGTTCAGCTGGGATATAACCTCCCCCAGAGCAAAGCAAAAAGATTAGGAGTAGCTAGTATCCGGGTTTTCGCCAATGCCTCCAACCTGTTTTGCTTCACTTCCTACCAGGGAAGAGACCCTGAATCCTTTATGTCATCTGACCCTTTGAACTCCGGAACTGACAATGGCAACTATTCTATACCCCGCTCTTATGTTGGTGGCTTGCAAATTGGATTTTAATTACAAACCCGAAAAGAATTTATCACAATGAAAAAGATTCTCTATATAATTATCTCAATCTTGGTCTTCTCTGCTTGTTCTGACGAATTTTTGGAAACAGAAAACAAGAACAGTCTGGATGTGGGCTCATTTTTCAAAACCGAGAACGATCTTCTCCTTGCTGTAAATACCGCTTATACGCCATTGGCTCATGGAGGTATGTGGGGAAACCAGTATTTCCTGAAAATCAATACCCTGGACCCATACATCTGGTTTGAAAACCCAAAAGGGGGGCTAGACCAGATGATTATAAACATTAACGACTTTAGCACTTTCTGGGACGAACTGTACAGGGGATTATTCAGGACTTCGGATATCCTTGCCAATATCGAAAGGCTAAAGGGTGTTGTAGAGCCCGCCAAATACAATGAGTATGAAGGACAATTAAAGGCACTCCGTGGGATGTACTATTTCTACCTGGTAACCTGGTACAATAAGCCCATCTATTATGATGAAACGAACGTTCCAACGAATCCCTTGGCTGGTCTGGTGAATGGAAATCCGGAACAATTTTGGGATAAACTGGAAGTGGATCTGACATTTGCTTCAGAAAATCTTCCTGACAGCTGGCCTTCTGCCGAATTGGGCCGGATGACAAGAGGAGCCGCCAACGCGGCACTGGGAAAGGCTCTTTTATATAAGCACTATCATTACTACCTGCGTTTTGGCAACGGCAACAGCACGGAAGCAAAGGAAAACCTAAACAAAGCAAAATTGGCCTTGAAACGGGTAATCGATAGTAATGTATATGAGTTGATGCAACCAGCTGCAAAAACAAAAGCACATTATGAAGCAGCTTTTCTCTCCAACTTTTCGTACCTCGACGTTCCTGTTGGCAATACATTGTACGATTCTGAAAACAATATTGAATCGGTATGGGAGATCCAATACAATGACGATAACCGCGCGGCAGGTGGTTGGCTTCCAGCTTGGCAATGGGGAGGAAACCTCAATTACCTCTATTTTTCACCCAGTCTTTCCTCGTATAGGAACCACGAAATTGACCCTACTCTATGGTATGAATTTGAAACCGTAAGCGGGCATCCCGGAGGTTACGACAGGGATCCCAGGGCTTATGCCACTTGCTATTTGGAGGGTGACACTCTCGACTGGAGAGAAGAATCCGGATATAAAACCGGATTTCAGAGCGCGCTCAACTCGAAATCTGTTGTATCGAAAAATAACCTTTATGCAGGTCCTGTACCAAGCGTTGCCATCGGGTTGAAGAAATATGGCTACCCACAATTTACTATTAAATCTGCTCCTAACTCAGCTCCCTTTAATGTGCGGTTAATTCGCTATTCAGATGTTCTACTCATGTATGCTGAAGCTTGTTACCAGTACGATAACGATGCCAGTGGTCTGGGATTAGCAGCATTGAACGAAGTTCGGGCTCGCGTTGACATGCCTGAAATTGCTGCCCTGACTCCAACTGCTATCATTCATGAACGCACCGTGGAACTGGCAACCGAAGGTCATCATTACAACGATATTATTCGCTGGACCTACGATCCAAATTTCCCAATCAATCTGAGCACTTTATTCAGAAACAAATTCGATATCAACAAAAATATGTATTTCCCAATACCCCAAACCGAAATCGATGCGAATAAAGGTACCCTGAAACAAAATCCAGGCTGGTAAATCATTCGAATAACTCTTTAAACGGAAAAATATGAGACTCATTTATAAATCCATTGCAATAGTACTCACGCTGCTTATCACTGCCTCCTGCGCAAAAGAGGAAATGATAAATCCAGACCCTGATTTCATTCTCTCGTTTCAGAGGGATGGGAAAACTGACGCTCTCGCCGGAAGTGCATTTTACGTTATCCCTACCGGCTCGGGGGAATTCCTCACTCTATTTGACGGAACCCCAGGCCGTATCTGGGGTGAGCCCGGTGCAAAAGGAACCGATTTTAACAAGGCCGATTCGGTATCGTTGCAGTACAGTGCTGCCGGAGTTTACACTCTAACCCTGGTGTCGACAAGTGCCGGTGATTTCGGAAAAGAAGTCTCCAGAAAAACAAAAAGCGTTGAAATTAATGTTGTTGATGAAAGAAACGCAATTACCCTGTTCAATATAAACGGTGTGGATGGTCTGATCTCCTCCAGCAATGAGATCACATTCAGCGTGCCGGATATAATTACCGATTTTAACTTTCCTGCAACTTTTGTACTGCAGTCAAACCTCGCAAAAGCCTATGTAAACGGAGTCGAGCAGGTCTCAACGGTAACGGTCAACAATTTTGCTGAGCCTGTTGTCTATACGGTAAAATCAGCACAAGGCAACGAACAGCAGTACACTGTTAAGTTCTCCACCTTCCCGGCATCAAGTGAAAAACAGCTTACCAACTTTGCATTGGGTGTTGGCGGTAATGGGGAGATCGGGAGTATCGATGAAGCAAGCAAGACCATCAATATCACCGCAAACTATGCTACCAACCTTAAACTCGTAAGGCTGGTTCTGGGTTCTTCCTATGCCAGCAAAATTCTTCTCAGCAATGCTGCTTTTTCCGACAGGAAAAGCTATGACATTTCCCCGACAGGCATCAAAACAATTACGGTGATTGCTCAGGATAACTCTGAAACCACTTACTCCATAAATGTAACCACAGACGACCCTGTCAGCTCCTTTACCTTCGCAGGGCTGGTTCCGGCTCCTGTTGGGATAATCGACAAAACAGCCAAAACTATCAGCATTGATGTTCTCAAAGGAACAGAAATAACCAAGCTTGTCGCGGTATGGACAGGTTCGGTTGGAAAGGTCACAATCGGAACAGTTACCCAAACCAACGGAACAAGTGTCAACAACTTCTCAAATCCCCTTACCTATACTTTTTACAAGGGATCCACAGCGGGCGACAAATATGCAGTAACCGTTAATGTGAAATAGAAACACATCAAATAGAAATTTTTATCCACATGTATAACATCTATTATAACGAATTTTATTTTTCAATCTATAACAATTAGTACTAACCAATTAAATCAAAAGCGTATGAAAAATTTATTTACTTTTTTACTCGTGGCACTTTTTAGTGTTTCCCTGATATCCGCGCAGGATGAAGGTGATTCCACATTTGTTGCAGAATGGGCCGCCCCTGTTCCTTCCTGGTGGGCAAAACCAGTGGCTGATGCTCCCGTCAGAGCTCAGGCTACAGCTATGGAAGTTGAATCGTTTGACGCGCTAGGCTGCGATTTCGACACAGAGTGGGCAAAAATTCCCGGCGACGGTAACGCGCTTGCAAGTGCTTTGGGTCTTGCTGCTTCTAACAAAGGTGCAGAAGATTTCAAAGATGCAGCTTTTAAGGTTTTGGCTGATGCCAGCAACATGTATATTCTGCTCCAATACACCGATGATGATGTAACCGGAACCGAAACTGTTGAGCTCGCATGGGCCCCTTACCTCACTATAGATGCCGGTCGCGACATTACTGGCCTTGAAGGTGCATGGTATACAAGGTTCGTGGAATTTGGCGGGTACAAAGCCACATTCAAATCAACCGGCTTTGATGCTGCCATGATGGTTACCGGAGCAACAGCCGCTGTTAACTGGGGAGGAACCAATGAAATCCTCACTGCCAGCCTGTTTATGGATAATCATACTACCGTTGGATCTTCAACAATCAAGCATATCTATACAATCGCTTTTACTGCATTAACCGGCGAGGCAAGACCTGAGTTCGACCTTGATATCTGGAACACGCTTAATTCCGGAAAAGGTATTTCATTTGATATGAAAGTGAATGATATAGACACCGATGATGCATTGAATGATAAAGCAGAAAAAAAACCTGCTGAATACTGGTGGAATACTGTCAATAATGATGCATACGCACTCACTTTTTATGCAGGATTCCTGAATGTGGAAAGAATTGAGCTTAGTGCCGACGCTGAATATGTTAAAGACTGGACCGCTCCAGTTCCATCATGGTGGGCAAAACCTTCTGCTGAAGAACCAACAAGAGAGCAGGCAAGTGCTATCCCTGTAGCTTCATTTGATGCCGAAGGAGCAGACTTCGACGCTGTTTGGGCTGCTATTTCAACTGAAAACGTAATTGACAATGTATCAGGACTTGCTGCCTCCCATAAAGGTGGAGATGATTTCAAAGACGCTGCTTACAAAGTTTATTGCGATGAGAGCGCAATGTATATCCTGCTTCAGTATACCGATGATGATGTTACCGGAGCTGAAACAGTTGAGGTAGCATGGGCACCCTATTTAAAAATTGATGCAGCTGAAGATCTTGTTGGATTAGAAGGAGCCTGGTATACCCGTTTCACCGAGTTT
>JAIFNN010000056.1 GCA_020047715.1 Bacteroidota bacterium
GTATTTCTATACAGCAGAACGCAATTAAATCTCTACTTGCAAGATGGCACAGCTGCTTTAAAATATATTGAGCAGGCTGAAAAGATAATGCTTCGTACACAACCTTTGGACCTGAAATTTTTTAAATCAGTTTATAACAGTAAAAGTTCAGCATACTTTCTGTTAGGGAGATATGATGAAGGCTTGGAATGTTTCGACATTATGGAATCATCCCTTTATCTGACATCAAAAGAAAAGTTTGACGTTAATATTAAGAGGTTCACCTTTTACTTCAACCAACAAAACAATGAAAAAGCTTCTGCACTATATGATGTGATGAATAATTCAGGGATTTCAAAAGAAGAAAAGAACTATTTAAACTTACAGTATGCAACCTTTCTTTACTACAACCTAAAAAAGATTGATGAGGCCATTGAAATTTTCAAGGAACTGGAAAAGACTTATACATCATCAAAGCAGAATCGCACCGAAGCCTATCAGGTTCTCGCAAATCTTGGGAACTGCTATGAATACAAAAAAATGTACAAAGAAACTTTAGAATATTATCAAAAAACACTGCAATTCTGTTACCCCGGTTTTACCGATCCCGACTTCAAATCTGATCCTCCTGTTTCAGACCTTAAAGATGCTCAGAATGTAGTGCTTATAAAAAACAAGGCTGAGGGTTTGTACAAGTATTCAAAATCCACTAACGACACCTCTTACCTAAGCGCCAGTTTAAGAAACTGTTTTAGGAGTCTTGATGTTATTCAAAAATCGCGTTTCAGGGTAACCTCGGAAGAGAGCCAGTTCCTGATTTCAAAAAACGAGCGTTTGGCCTATGGTCTGACCCAAATGGTAGCCCTCGAAAAATACAAACTCACAAACGACGAGAAATACCTGAACATGGCCTTTGTGGCAAATGAAAAAGGCCGGGCATTTACCCTGCTTTCTTCTATGAGGAATCAAAAAGCCATGGATTTTGGCAATATCCCCTCAAAGATAAGAAATCAGGAGAACGAGCTTAACAGACAGATCTCCCTTTATGATGAACTTCTCTACAAGGAAAACATGAGCCCAGATCCCGATCCGGTAAAAGTTTCCAACTGGGAAGATCTGCTATTTGAAGCATCCGAAGATTATGCCTTGCTCCTGCGAAAACTGGAAAGACAATACCCCGAATACTACCGATTAAAGTTTGATGACAAGGTAAGCGATATGTTCGAAATACAGAAAAACCTAGAAAACAATACCGTATTGATTGAATACTCGTTTTTGGATTCCTTGCTCATCATTTACACTATCAGTCCGGAGAAACTTTCTGCTAAAAAAGTTTACCTGAACCCAGGGTTTGAAGATAAGTGCATTACATTTATAGACCTGATTACCAACAAGAGTTTTACCAATGAAGTAACAGAAACCTATTGCAGTTATTTGGATCTCGCCTATGAACTTTACACCACTCTCATAAAGCCGATCGAAGATGATTTAAACGGGAATAACCTTATTGTGATACCCGATGGGGCTATATCCTATATTCCTTTCGACGCATTGCTCACTGCCAAAGTCCCACATGGAACACCAAATTACCGGAACATTCCGTATCTGGTAAAAGATTTTTCGGTTGGTTACGCCTATTCATCCACGATACATTTCAACCCGTTGAAGCATGTTAAAATTCCGAGCGAGAAGATTCTTGCCTTTGCTCCTGCATATGCCAAAGCATCTGATGACAGCACACAGCTATTTCAACTTCGCAATCAGGATTATCTTGATCTTGATTTTCTTCCCGGAGTTAGCATTGAAGTAAACAATATCTCAGAACTCTATAAAACGGAGGCTTATTATCACCTTAATGCAAAAGAGTCGGTTTTCAAGGAGCTTGCCGGCCGTTACCGTGTGCTGCATTTGGCTATGCATACTAAAATCGACAATGCCAACCCCATGCTATCCAGACTGGTATTCACTCAAATTCCCGATGGTGATGATGATGCCATGTTGTACACCTACGAAATTTACAATTTAAAACTCAACGCAAACCTCACCGTACTGTCCTCTTGTTCAAGCGGATACGGTAAAGTACAACCTGGGGAAGGTGTGCAGAGCCTTGCCCGGGGATTTGCCTTTGCCGGTTGTCCATCGGTCTTAATGACCCTTTGGTCGGTTGCGGATTTATCTTCAGTTCTGATTATTACCGATTTTTACAAACACCTTGTTGAGCAAAAAAGCAAGCCCATGTCGTTAAGAGAATCCAAGCTGAATTTTCTGGCTAATGCGGATGAATTGAGGGCACATCCCTACTTCTGGGCCTCATATGTTATTATTGGAGACCCTTCCCCGCTTATAAGCCAAAAAACTGATATGGCAGCCTTTAATGCTGTTCTTTTACTTCTGCCACTTGGGTTTCTTAGTGTTTATTACAGGAAATTCAAGAAAGACGAAAAAAAGCAGATGCCAAAATCCGCTTAGGAGTCTAAAGCTTGTCGGAATGAAAATCCGGATCTTCTTTAATTAGCTTGATAAGGTATTCCTTGCAAAAGTGCTTTCGCTTTGCAATATACTTCTCACTATTCAATTTCATACTTTCTGTGATTTTTTTGTTGCACCATCCTTTATTTGCCATTTTTAGGATTCGCTGACAGTCTTCCGGAAGATCTAAAAAGATTCTTTGATAGAGTGCATATTTGAAATCGAACTCAAAGAAAGGCTGGGGTTCTTCGAACTCGACATATTCATGGCTTTCGTTTAACTTGATAATATTCGAGTTCAGTTTGTTAAGGTGTTTAATCCAGATTAGCCGAGCAATTGAAAAGATATAGGTTTGCATACTGCTAACAAGTGTAAAATTCTTATCCTTGCGCACGGCTTCAAAAACAACAATCATCGCATCCTGGAAAATATCTTTGGCATCATCGCCCGTTCCGCTGTTGTTTATTACAAAATGCTTAACCGACTGATAATATTTCGAATAAATATAACTCAAAACCCTAAAGTCGCGTTTTCGTATCCCTCGGATTAATTCATTTGATGAATAACGGTTCACAAGTATTTTTGTATTAAAATAACAGGTTCAAATCTATAGAAAAAACGAATCTGAATTACGAATTGTTACTTTAGTCAAAAAAAAGGCCGACACTTCCGATTATTGTGTCAATTGCAAGATCATCTTTTCGATTGCTGTCTGGCAAACGTCGCAGAATCTGTCGGTAGTATTACTTTTCATCCTACAGTTATAGGCCGGACGGTAAACTCCCTTGGCAACATAGCCTCCCCCCTCGAATACCCCTGTAGAATTAACAAATTCAGGTATTGGTGGTGTGGGAACCGGAGTACCGGGCAAAAGCATATCCTCCCACTTGGATTGGAAATTCACCAATGTTGTTAGATTTGGCTCCCAAGGCTCTGTTTTTGTAGAATAAAAATCGCTGTATGCTACGTCTGAGGTGTAATACTCATCGCCCAGTCCCGCAAATCCATGTCCAAATTCATGAACAAAAACATGGGTGGAAAGTTCATTGTCAACGGTGGTGAGGCTATAATGGTTGTAAATGCCTCCCCCACCGTACTTTGGAGAGTTTGCCAATATATAAATCTGGTCGTAAGGTGCAAGAGCTGCCAAATCCTTTACTCTCCAAAAATCAGAAGTAGTAAGATATCGCTCACTGTCGAAGGTGTAGAAATTAGAATTTGTCTGAGTGTTTTTCCAGATATTATCCCCGGGGATGTCTACCCCTGCTTCGGATGATGGTGCCAGAACCGCATAGAGATTGAACTTATCGATGTATCTGGAAAAGGGTTCAATGGTAAAAAGGGAATCGGTAAGCCGCATAACATCCGCCTTAAACTTTCCCATTTGTTCGAGTGTATATCCCTCAGGAATAAAAACAATATCCACGCAATTATGGGGCTCGCCTGAATTTCTCAGCTTTTCGACCTTATAGTCCAATTCCGGTGAAGGCTGTATAAAATAATCATTGGGGTCTATTTTTACAGACAGTTTTAAGGCAAATTCAGCTTTATTGTCTCTCTCAAAAATCTCAAAACGAACTGTTTGTTTAGGAAAAGGTATGTTTGTACTCTGAAAAAAGCCTTTGTTTATTAAAGATGCTTCAGCAGTTGTTTGCCATTCCTGGAAGAGAGTTGAAAATCCCTGGCTGAAAATCAATTCGGAATTATCTGCAGTAAAAACTTTGCAAAGGTATTCCCCATAGCTGTTTTTATCAATAAGGTTCGACCTTGACCCACCCCAATAATCTTCCTTTTTGAGTGTTTGGAGATAAATTTCAGAATTGTCATGATTTCCCGCCAGAATATAATCGACGCGAAGACTACCGTCTGTGAACCATTTGGCATATTGCCCCTGACATGCGGCAAATGAAGCCAGGATGTTGAGAAGAACAACTAACAGAAGGTTTTTCATAGGAAGGGTTTTTAAATAAAAAGAAAGCTAAAGTTAATCGAAAAATTGCTCCGGATTATAAAGATTTAATTATTCCGCATCAGTATCTATCAATGATTTCACTGAAAAAATTTTTTCCTGATGTGTAAAATTATAATTTCGCGCTTAAAATAAAAACTAAAGGAACAACTTATGATTACCAAATACCTGGATTCTTTGCAGTTATTCTTGGAGAGTTTGGGGATAGCCCCGGCACAGGCAGCTCAACTTCACTCACTTATAGTCATTGGCATAATACTTCTGCTTTCGATTGTGATAGATGTTGCCCTCAAGAAAACCATTGTGGCATCCATCCGCAGCTATGTTCGTCGGAGTGAGAACGAATGGGACGACATTTTCCTTGAGAACAGGGTATTCAACAGGTTGGCACACATTGCACCGGCACTGCTTATTTACTATACAATTCACTATTCGCTGGATATGCCGATTCTGGTGGCAATAATCAAAAAAATCTCGGTTATTTATATAATTATAATCAGCTTATTGGTAACCAATTCATTCATCAATTCCCTACATGACATTTATTTGCGTTTTCCAATCTCTCAGGATAAACCAATAAAAGGATACGTGCAAGTTTTAAAGCTATTCCTTTATATGGCAACTGCCATTATTTTAATAGCATACCTGACAGGCACGAGGCCTTATACCCTTTTGGCCGGTTTAGGCGCCCTGGCGGCGGTAATCCTGTTAATCTTCAAAGACACTATACTAGGGCTGGTTGCTTCCATTCAGATTTCCGTCAACGACATGGTTAAGCCGGGAGATTGGATTGAAATGCCCGCCCGGCAAGCTGACGGGAATGTTCTTGAAATAACCCTCAACACGGTTAAGGTGCAGAACTTCGACAACACCATTTCAACACTACCCACCTACGCTCTTGTTTCGGAATCGTTTACAAACTGGAGAGGAATGCAGGAGTCGGCAGGCCGAAGAATCAAGCGAGCAGTAAACATCGACATGAAAAGCGTGAAATTTCTTGATGATGAAATGATCCAAAGGCTTTCAAAAATCATGATACTGAAACCTTATATGGATGAGCGTCTTGAAGAAATCAGAAAATACAATGAATACCATCAGGTTGATCCAACGAGTCCCGCAAATGGCAGGAGGATGACCAATCTGGGAACTTTCAGAAAATACCTGGAAGCATACATTGCCCAACTGCCTCAGATTAATAAGGATTTAACACTGATGGTAAGGCAAAAAGACCCAACAGATAAAGGAATCCCCCTGGAAATCTATTGTTTCAGCACAGATAAAGGGTTTGTCAATTACGAAAGTATTCAATCGGATATATTTGACCATTTGTTGGCTGTTATCTCCGAATTTGACCTTCGCGTTTTTCAAAGCGTGAAGGGAGAGGACTTTTTTCAAAACCGGGTTTGATTTTTGCTTTTATTGGTTAAATTTACATTTTAAAACAAAAACTCAAGTTTTCCTTACAGTTTCAAATCCGAAACGGTAAAGTCGTTTCATGAGAATCAATAAAAATAGCTATGGAAGAAAGTTTGCAGATTGATAGTTTAGATCGTAAGATCCTTTCTCTGATAACCGGAAATGCGCGCATTCCTTATCTCGAGGTGGCAAGGGAATGCAATGTTTCTGGTGCTGCTATTCATCAAAGAATTCAAAGGCTTACCCGTCTTGGAGTGATCACGGGATCCGAATTTGTGCTAAACCCCAAGAAAATAGGCTATTTTACTTGTGCCTACATTGGAATTTTTCTGGAGAGCGCTCATATGTACCACGATGTGGTTAAAAAACTAAGGGATATCCACGAAATAACCCAATGTCATTACACAACCGGCAATTACTCCATATTTGTTAAGGTTTACACCAAAAACAACGAAGATCTCAAGCATGTTTTGGTTGATAAGCTTCAAGCCATTCCGGGAATTGCCAGAACCGAGACATTCATTTCCCTTGAGGAATCCTTCAGCCGGCAGTTGCCCTTGACTTAAATTTCAGGCATATTTTGACAATAACCCTCTTAAGCATTTAGAAGCGCCAATGCAAAACTGCGTTCGTTTGGGAGAGGCCCATCCCCGCTACTTTTTAGGCTTTTCTTCTCTGCCGTAGAATTTCGTAAATAACAACTCCCGCTGCAACAGAAACGTTAAGCGAGCCTATTTCTCCCAAAAGGGGGATTTTTACCCGTTTGTTGCTCAGTTCCAATAATGAAGATGAAACACCAACCTCTTCGGATCCCATGATAACAGCCATGGGCCCACCCAGATCGGCCTGATAGATATCCGTGTCGGACTTTTCAGTAGCCGACACAATGGTAAGCCCAGCCAAACTCAGATAATTAATCGTCTCTCGCAAGGAATTCACCCTGGCCACAGGTAAGGTCATCAACGCGCCGGCAGATGTTTTGATTGCGTCAGAAGTAACCCTCACGCTTCCCTTTTCTGGAATAACGATACCGTCGATTCCTGCGCACTCACACGTGCGGGCAATAGCGCCGAAATTCCGTACATCCGAGATATGATCAAGTACCAACACAAAAGGATCCTTTCCTGATTCATACGCCCGGCTAACGATTTCCTCCAAAGGGGTATAGCTTATCTGGGAAATATAGGCGATCACTCCCTGGTGGTTTTTACGGGTTACACGATTTAGTTTCTCAACAGGAACGAACTGAATCTCAATATCTTTTTGCCGTAAAAGGAAAAACAATTCCTGCGCGCTGGCACTTTCGGCCTTTTTCTGAAGAAGCACGCGCTCAATGTCCTTTCCCGCCGAAATGGCTTCCATCACTGCCCGGGTACCAAAAATAAAATCTTCCACTTTCAAAATTTAAATTATTTAAAACTCTTTTAATAGATCATGTTATAACATAATTTGCACAAAGATGCCAATTAATATGGAATAATGGGAGGTATATATTCAGTAAGAGCGACTTATTGCAGTTTGGATATAGACCTAAACCAAGGTGCCGGGGATTAGATTTAATAATCAATTGAATAAACCTTTCCTTTTCGCCACGAATCCACAGCTTCCCGCCAGAACGCGTTTGAGCCGGCACTTCGTTCCAACTGATAATCCAGATTTGTAAACTGGTTTTCGTTTCTCTTAAAAACAAAGACCGCAGTAGGTCCGCCTTTCTTCGTGAAATAAGTCCATTTCTCCATATCCGCATTTTTCTCGAGCATGCGCGGCGGACCAAAAATAATATAAATCATTCCCCTGTCTGTTTTCCACCCCTCTTTATAACTTGAGAAATAAATATTCGCAAAATACACCCTCTTGTAGAATACGCGAATTAGCTCTCTGGCAGAGGCTAAATCGGGATTCAGTTTGAGCCAGAAATTATCAATTGCAAGCTTTCGGTTCGGTTCCATACGGATATCCCTGAATTCTGCTGAGGATGTCAGGTAAACAAGAGGCCCCAAAAGATCATCGGGAGTCTTAACGTTAGGAAAGCTTTCCCCGAAATTAAAAAGGGTCAGACCATCTTTTGTATCGCGATTCATGCGAAAATGATAAATACCTGGGCCCGGGAGCGAATATTGAACAGTATCGGAATAAGAATAGTTAAAAGAAGTGTCGGGGATTGTTTTCATGGGAATCTCCGGAGTTGAGGAAAACGCAGGACGAGGAAGGGTGCGGTCCAGACTGAAATAGTCAATAAAAAGGCTGTCGACATCGATCTGATTGACCTGAATCCGGAAAGCCTCCCCTTGAGCAAAATAACGGGTAAATGAAGGATAGCCGTTTTTTGCAGTAATAACTTTAAAATTCTGAGCCCCGTATTTAGTTGATTTATCAGCAATAAGAATCGTTTGTGTGGTAATACCACGAACCTCGTCACTAACCTCAATTTTTAAGGAATACTTCTTTCCCAGAAAAGCTCTGACCGGCAGACCAGAAAAGAATGAGTTGCGCACTTCAGCTTTATTTAGTGACTTTCGTATGGAAATACTATCGATGAAAATACCGCCTTCCTTGCCAGGATTCAACTCACTGAGCTCATAGTATATTTTTAGTCGTGCGAGGGACTTCCCCTCTTCGTTGGCTTGGCTGAATAAAAGCTCTGAGGGAAATATCCTAATATACAACACTGAGTTAGAGTCGTTCACGTGATGTATGAAAAAATCAGGATGAATACTGCTTTTCCCGGGATTATAAATATCGGCAAGATTTCTCTTTATAACCGTTTTGCTTGCAGGCTTTGAACAGCCGAACACGAAAATGGAAACAAAGAAAACCAAAGCTGATATTTTCCGAAAACCAGTCATCATGAGGCTAAAATTACAAAAAAATAGCTATATCCTGTCAGAATTGAGCCTTTCAATTTCATTCTGTTGCACTTCCCATTCCGAAAGCAAGCTATCGAGTTCCTTCTTTTCGAGGGTGTACTTGTCGAACAACTTCTGGTCGGAAAGGTTTTCAGGAATAGCGAATAACATATCAGCTTTTTTTACCGATTCTTCCAACTCACTTATTTTCTTCTCTATCCGGCTTAGTTCATTCTTGGCTTTTCGAATCTGCTTGTCGTATTCTTTTCTCTTTTCGTAAAGCTGCTTATTATCGGTTACCTTCTCGGCCTTTACTTCCACAGGAGCTTGAGCCTTCATTTCAAGTTCCTTAAAGGAACTGATTTTTTTTCGATGGAGGAAGTCATAGATCCCACCCAGATGCTCTTTGATTTTCTGATCCTTGAATTCATAAACCTTATCAACCAGTCCATCGAGAAATTCCCTGTCGTGCGAAACCAATATCAACGTGCCATCATACGCCAGCAGTGCATTCTTGAGAATATCTTTAGAGCGCATGTCAAGGTGGTTTGTGGGCTCATCGAGAACCAACAGATTGTAGGGTTGCAGCAGCAAACGGGCCATCGAAAGTCTGGATCGCTCTCCCCCGGAAAGGACCTTTACCTTTTTATCAACATCTTCGCCACGAAACAGAAAGGCGCCGAGGATGTCGCGGATTTTAACCCGGATATCGCCAACAGCAACCTGATCGATAGTCTCGAGAACAGTTTTATTTCCGTCCAACAGTTCGTCCTGGTTCTGGGCAAAATATCCAAGTTCTACATTGTGTCCCTGCTTCAGTTTCCCGGTATGATCTATTTCACCTACAATAATCTTTGAAAGTGTAGTCTTCCCTTCTCCGTTGCGCCCCACAAAAGCAACACGCTCGCCTCTTTCGATAATGAGGTCGATCTTGTCGAGGATGGTTTTGTCGCCGTATTTCTTAGTGAGCCCAACAGCCTCCACAACGATGGTTCCGGATCTGGGTGCCGGGGGGAATTTAATGTGCATTGCAGCCTTATCTTCCTCGTCTACCTCCAGACGGTCGATCTTGTCGAGTTGCTTGATTCTCGACTGCACCTGAACCGCTTTGGTCGCCTTGTAGCGAAACCTGTCGATAAAATCCTCGGTTTCCTTGATCATCTTCTGCTGGTTCTGGAAAGCCGCAGTCTGCTGCTGGCGCCTTTCAGCCCGCAAAATCACATATCTTGAATATGGAACCTTATATTCGATAAGCTTTGTGAGGCTGATTTCGGACGTGCGGTTGGTAACGTTGTCGAGAAAAGCCCTGTCGTGCGAAATCAGTACCACTCCCCCGGGATAAGAAGCCATAAACTCCTCAAGCCATTGAATGGATTCGATGTCGAGGTGATTCGTGGGCTCATCCAGAAGGATGAAATCGGGCCGGCGAAGAATGATTTTTGCAAGCTCGAGACGCATTCTCCATCCCCCACTGAATTCGGAGGTCTTTCGGCTGAGGTCGGAGGACGAGAATCCCAGACCAGTAAGGGTTTTTTCGACATCTGCGTGAAGACTTCCTCCTCCCTGCATATCGTAATTTTCGTTTATCACCGATAGCTCATCGATCATATCGAGATATGACTGCGAATGGTAATCTGTGCGCGTGGCAAGTTCATGCCCGATAAAATCCATACGCTTTTCCATTTCCAGGACCTCCGCAAATGCGGTCATAGCTTCTTCATAAACCGTATTCCCCTCAGGGTGAATCATCTGCTGTGGAAGGTAACCCACCACTTCGCCATCGGAAATAATAACTTTACCCTCCGAAGGTTGCTGCATCCCTGCAATAAGTCTTAGCATTGTTGTCTTTCCAGCGCCGTTCTTCCCTACGAGACCCACGCGGTCGCGAGGATTAACCATAAAAGAAATTCCGTCAAGGAGGGTAAATCCGCCAAAACGCACGCTAATATTGTCCATTGAAATCATTCTGCTCTCCTGCTATTGAATATATAATAAGGTATTTTCCTATCTTTGGCAAATAATCCGCAAAGGTAACTTTTTAAGTTTGCAAAATTTATAAAGTTCGTAAAGTTCGTAAAAATTGTAGAATCGGTTTAAACGTTAAAGTTTTGGGAAAAAGAAAGTTGCCTTTCTTCGAAAAGGTTGAGATTACGGATATTGGTGCAGAGGGAAAAGCAATTGCCCGTGTGAACGACATGGTAACCTTTGTGAGCATGGTGGCTCCCGGCGACATTGTGGATTTGCAGGTTACCCGCAAGCGTAAGCGGTTTGCCGAAGCAAGGGTAACCCACATTCATAAGTTGTCGGATATGCGTGTTGAACCTTCATGCGAACATTTCGGTGTTTGCGGGGGATGCAAATGGCAGCACATTCCCTACAATGAACAACTGAAATTCAAAGAGAAACAAGTGATTGACGCCCTGTTGCGGATCGGGAAACTGGAATTGCCCGAGGTAACTCCCATCCTTGGCTCGAAGGAGGAATATTTTTACCGTAACAAGCTCGAGTTCACTTTTTCGAACCGGCGCTGGTATACCCGTGAGGAGCTCGACTCATCGGGCGATTTTAAAAACTGGAATGCTCTGGGGTTTCATGTCCCGGGGATGTTCGACAAGGTTGTAGACATCAACAAGTGCTGGCTGCAACCCGAACCCAGCAATGCCATCCGCAATTTTGTCAGGAAGTATGCCGAAGAGCACGAACTTCAGTTCTTCGATACCCGCGACTCGGGCGGTTTTCTGAGGAACCTCATTATCAGGACCAGCACTACCGGAGAACTGATGGTTATCCTTGCTTTTTTCAGAGAGGAGAAGGAAAACCGGGAAGCACTGCTCGAATCGCTCGGCAACGAATTTCCCCAAATTACTTCTTTAATGTACACCGTAAACCCCAAAGCCAACGATACGCTTTACGATCAGGAAATCATTGTCTTCAAGGGAAGGGATCATATTGTTGAAGAAATGGAAGGTTTGAAATTCAGGATCGGCCCCAAATCGTTTTTCCAGACCAACACGCACCAATCGCTTGAATTATATAAGGTTGCAAGAGATTTCGCCGGACTCACGGGCAATGAGCTGGTATACGATCTTTATACCGGTACCGGAACCATCGCAAATTTCGTGGCCAGAAGCGCCGGAAAAGTAATCGGGATCGAGTCGGTACCCGAAGCCATCGCTGATGCATGGATCAATTCGGAAATCAACGGCATCGACAATACCGCTTTTTTCTCGGGGGATATGAAAGATCTGCTCAGCAATGAGTTTCTCGGTATACACGGAAGACCCGATGTTGTGATAACGGATCCTCCAAGGATAGGCATGCACGAATCGGTTGTGGTGACGTTACTGGAAGCTGCCCCTGCGAAGATTGTTTATGTAAGCTGCAATCCTGCCACACAGGCAAGAGATCTGGAATTATTGTCGGGTTTGTACAAAGTAACAAAAGTTCAGCCTGTGGATATGTTCCCCCATACCCACCATGTTGAGAATGTGGTATTATTGGAACTTAGGTAAGTAACGCCCCTATTTCCTGGCCGCTTCAAGTTGCTTACCCTCATAAAACAATGTAGAATCGACCTTATTATCCGGGTTGTACCCAACTGGTGAATCTTTTCCAACCCAAATGATTCTGAAGGTTCGAGCTTCGAGCATTCCATCATATGCTCCCTGGATTTCGCCAATGGTAAGTTTTCCGGATTCTTCATTATAGCTGAACCTAATTGTTGAATACGCTCCCTTTTCGTAATTGTAATTTACTCCCTCGTCTTCGTAAAGGGTAAACTCGGCATCCCTTCCGGTATAAACATACAGGGTAATCTCATCGGCCGGTTTCTGTGATGTGTATTCGATTTCAGGCCCGAAAGGAAGAATCGTGCCTTCCTTTGCAAACAAAGGCATGCGTTCATAGGGCGCGTCAACAACAATTTTCTGACCGCCTTTAACAAATTCACCGGAATAAATATTGTACCAACCTGTTTGAGATGGAAAGTATATCTCCCGAGCCCGGGCTTTGTACTCGTATATAGGAGCAACCATAATCGAAGGACCGAACATATACTGGTCGCCGATATCGAGTACTTGAGGATCACCGTTAAAATCCATTACAAGTGGGCGCATGATGGTGTAATCGTCGAAATAGGTTTTCGAAGCCAGTGAATAAATATAAGGCATAAGTCGATAGCGAAGCTTGTTTGCATACACCATGCTTTTATAGGCGGGATGATTCGGCGGAGCAATATTGTACACTTCGCGGTAAGGAAATTGACCGTGGCTTCGGAACAAGGGGCAGAAAGCTCCAAACTGGTACCAGCGGGAGTTAAGCTCACGCCATTCGCTCATATCTTCAGAGCCCTCTTTCGCATTGACATAGCGGTTTTCTACGCAGAAACCGCCAATATCCATTGTCCAATAAGGAATTCCGGAAATGGCAAAATTCAAACCGGCAGAAATCTGGGATTTCATATCCTCCCATCGTGTGCCAATATCTCCACTCCAGGTAGCTGTTGAATATCGCTGCAAACCGGCAAAACCGGAACGTGTAAGGAGGAACACCCTCTTATCGGGATCAACACTTCGCTGACCGTTATAAATAGCTTCAGCGTTCATAAGCGCATAGGCATTCAAATATTTTGTGGATGAACCCAAAGCAGTAGGCCCGCTGAGTTTCTTCCGGTACTCAAGGCTTGCATTGGAATTGATATCCGGCTCGGAAGCATCCATCCACCAGGCATCAAAGCCTTTGGTATAAAGGTGTTCGTGCATCTGATTCCAGAAGAGCTTACGTGCATCAGGATGGTATGCATCATAGAAAGAGCCGATGTATCCCTTGCCTACCCAGTCTTTAACACTGTCCTTCACGGCTTGCATATACATCCATCCTTTGTCCTCGAATTCCTTGAAATGCCCTGTAGTATGGTAGAATTTAGGCCACACCGAGATCATTATCTGTGCATTCATTTCATGAACTTTTTTCACCATCCCGGCAGGGTCGGGAAAACGAACCGGATCAAACTCATGCGATCCCCATTTATCTTCCGGCCAGTATGATAACCGAAAGAAGCTCTTCATCGGTTTTGTAACGCTCACGACTCTGCCAGTATCCCATTGCCCATTTTGGCATTATTTGGGCTTTGCCGGTGATTGTGCGGTACCCGCTGATAACGCCATCGATATCATCCCCCGAAATAAAATAATAATCAATCTGATCGCCCATTTCGGAACTGAGAGTGAGTGCCTCCTGATCCTCTTTGCTTCGCGGGCTTAGCGCCTTGAGCCCAATGTAGGATATGCCGCCATCGGGCTTCCATTCCAGCCTTA
>JAIFNN010000071.1 GCA_020047715.1 Bacteroidota bacterium
TGAAACACCCGGGGAAGCACTTCAACATCCTTTATAGTTGTGATAGGCTTGATCCCCGGAATAATGGGAACTGTAATACCCGATTTACGGCATAGCTTAACAAAGTCGAAAAACTTCGAGGTATTGTAAAACAGCTGGGTAACAATGTATTCAGCTCCTGCATCAACCTTTGCCTTGAGGTATTTGATATCCTCATCCATGTTCGGCGCTTCGAAATGTTTTTCGGGGTAACCGGCCACGCCTATTGAAAAATCAGTAGGGTGGGCATTTTCTACCGAAGCGTCGAGGTATATTCCCTTGTTCAGGTTCATGATCTGGTTTACAAGTCCGAGTGTATGCTCGTGACCGTTTTTCTCCGGGATAAAGTCCCTGTAACCTTTCTGAGCATCTCCGCGCAAAACCAGCAGGTTCTGCATTCCCAGGAAGTGCAGGTCGATAAGCACGTCTTCGGTCTCTTCTTTCGAAAATCCTCCGCAAATCATATGGGGAACAACGGTAAGGTCGTACTTGTATTGAATAGCCGCGCTGATGGCTACTGTGCCCGGGCGTTTCCGTACAATAGTCCTTTCCATAAGTCCGTTTCCCGCAGGGCGGTAAATCGATTCCTGCTGGTGGTATGTAATGTTAACATTCAGTGGCTTGAATTCGATCAAAGGATCAATGGCGTTATAGATGTCATCGAGCTTCCTTCCTTTGAGCGGGGGGAGAAGTTCGAACGAAAAAAGGGTTTCTTTTGTGGTTTTCAGTTGATCTGCTACTTTCATTATAAAAAATATTATGATTTCAATTGATTGTTACTGTTATTTACCTTAGTAATTCAAATTCGAAGCCAGCCAGCTTTCTGCGAGCGACACTCCGATACCCTTCCGTCGGGCATAATCCTCCACTTGGTCCTTTCCGATCTTACCCACAAAGAAATACTTCGATTCCGTATTTGCAAATATCAAACCGCTTACCGATGCTGCCGGGTACATGCTGAAACTTTCGGTAAGTTCGATGCCCGTACTCTTTCCGGCATCAAGGAGTTTGAAGAGCTGTTCTTTTTCGGAATGATCAGGACATGCCGGATATCCGTGAGCCGGACGTATGCCTTTGTATTTTTCCAGCAGCATTTCATCCAGACTCAGACTCTCATCAGGAGCGTAAGCCCAGAACTCCTTGCGCACCCTGAGGTGGATGAGCTCAGTGAAAGCTTCTGCTAAACGGTCGGCCAGTGCCTTAAGCATAATGCTGTTGTAATCGTCGTGGTCTTTAATGAATTCCTCAATTTTGCTTTCAATGCCAATTCCGGCAGTTACGGCAAAAGCCCCGATGTAATCGGTGATTCCGCTTTCTTTGGGGGCAATGAAATCGGAAAGACAATAATTGGGTGTGTCATCGCCTTTTTTCGTCTGGTTGCGCAGATTGATGAAACGGGCAATCACCTTATTTCTTGATTCATCCTCATAAACCTCAATGTCGTCGCCTACAGCGTTTGCCGGCCAGAAACCCACCACCGCTTTTGCCTGCAGCCATTTCTCATCAACGATCTTGTCGAGCATGGCGTTGGCATCATCGAACAGCTTCCGGGCTTCCTCGCCCATGGCCGGGTCGGTAAGGATATCGGGGTATTTGCCACGAAGCTGCCATACTACGAAAAAGAAAACCCATGAGATATATTCCCTGATTTCCTTCATATCGTAATCGTCGAAAATTTCCACCCCTGTGAAGGATGGTTTTATCAAGGGGGATTTTGCCCAGTCGATTTTGAATGCGTTTTTCCGGGCATCGGCCAGGCTCATATACTGCACCTGGGAAGAGGAACTGGCATAGGTCTTTCGCAACTCATCATATTCCTTGCGGATCTGGGCTTCGAAACCGGCCTTAAGCTCTTTGTTCATGAGACTTCCGGCTACCGCAACAGAGCGTGAGGCATCTTTCACATGAACCACTGCAGCACTGTAATTCTGTTCGATTTTTACTGCGGTATGGATTTTCGATGTTGTTGCTCCCCCGATAAGAAGAGGAACGGTAAACTTCTGCCGCTCCATCTCTTTGGAAACATTTACCATTTCTTCAAGGGATGGGGTTATGAGTCCACTTAGCCCAATAATGTCGGCGTTTATTTCTTTTGCTTTCTGAAGGATCTTGTCGGTAGGTACCATCACACCCATGTCAACAATCTCGTAATTATTACAGCTTAATACCACTCCCACAATGTTTTTGCCGATATCGTGCACGTCGCCTTTTACGGTGGCCAAAAGGATTTTTCCTGCGCTGCTCGACTCGCCCGACAAGAGTTTCTCAGCTTCGATGAAGGGCAGGAGCGTGGCTACTGCTTTTTTCATAACCCGGGCACTTTTCACCACCTGCGGCAAGAACATTTTTCCCGATCCGAAAAGATCCCCAACCACATTCATACCATCCATTAGCGGGCCCTCGATAACTTTAAGAGCGAAATCGTATTTCTCACGTGCTTCAAGTACATCTGCATCGATAAATTCGGTAATCCCTTTTACAAGCGAATGCTTGAGGCGCTCTTCAACACTTTCGGTTCTCCATGCATCAATAGTCTTTTCGTCGGGCTTGCCGCTTTTTACCTGTTCGGCATAGGCTAATAGCTTTTCGGTCGAATCGGATTTGCGGTTCAGAACAACGTCTTCAACAAGTTCAAGCAAATCTTTAGGAATCTCGTCGTATACCTGAAGCATGCCGGGATTTACAATAGCCATGTCCATTCCCGCCTTGATAGCATGATACAGGAACACGGAGTGTATGGCTTCCCTAACCGTATCGTTTCCCCTGAAAGAAAATGAGAGATTGCTGATACCTCCGCTTACCTTGGCGTATGGGAGATTTTGCTTTATCCAGCCAATGGTGCGGATAAAGTCGACAGCGTAGTTGTTATGCTCCTCGATACCCGTGGCAATTGGAAGTACGTTGGGATCGAAAATGATATCTTCGGGAGGGAAATCCAATTCCCGGGTGAGGATATTGTAAGCCCTTTCACAAACCGAAGTGCGGCGTTCATAGCTGTCGGCCTGGCCCGTTTCATCGAAAGCCATGATTACGGCAGCTGCACCGTAATTCTTGATTTTTTCAGCCTGTTGTCTAAAAACCTCTTCTCCCTCCTTTAGGCTTATTGAGTTCACAATAGCCTTGCCTTGAATGCATTTCAGACCTGTTTCCAGCACCTGCCATTTCGACGAGTCGACCATTATGGGAAGTTTGGCGATATCGGGCTCAGCCATAAGAAGGTTGAGAAAGGTGTGCATCTCATGCACGGCATCGAGCATTGCATCGTCCATGCAGACATCCAACACCTGAGCGCCGCCCTGAACCTGCTCAAGGGCAATCGACAAGGCTTCTTCGTATTTCTTTTCGCGGATGAGACGGGCAAATTTCTTGGAACCGCTCACATTCGTTCGTTCTCCAATGTTGATGAAGTTGCTGCCCTCGTATACCGTGAGCGGTTCCAATCCACTGAGCCGGAGTTTGTGCTCTCTGGGGGGAGGAATGCGCCTTGAGGCTTTTTCGGCATATTTTGCGAACTCGCGGATGTGCGCAGGTGTAGTTCCGCAGCATCCCCCAATAATGTTAACAAAACCTGATTCCAGGTAATCATGTATATGCAATCCCATTATTTCGGGGGATTGGTCATATTCACCAAATTGATTGGGTAATCCGGCATTGGGGTGGGCACTAACGTAAACAGGCACTTTCTTTGATAATTCAGCCATGTGTGGCCTCATTTCCTGAGCTCCCAGCGAGCAGTTCAGACCGAGGGACAGCAGTTCGACATGTGAGACTGAATTTATGAACGCCTCAAGGGTTTGTCCGGATAAGGTACGGCCGCTGGCATCGGTAATGGTGCCTGAAACCATCAGGGGGATTTTATATCCCAGTTCTTTAAAAAGCATCTCGATGCCGAAAATTGCAGCCTTGGCATTCAGGGTGTCAAAGATGGTTTCAACAAGCAGAATATCCACCCCGCCATCAACCAGTGCCTTAGACTGCTCATAGTAAGTCTCCGAAAGATAATCGAAGTCCACAGCTCTGTATCCAGGATTGTTTACATCGGGGGAGAGGGAGGCGGTTTTGTTGGTAGGGCCTAGCGAACCCGCAACAAATCGAGGTTTATCAGGATTCTGAAGGCTTATCTCATCAGCAATTTCTCTGGCAAAGCGGGCCGATTCGAAGTTTAATTCGTAAACAATCGGTTCAAGATGGTAATCGGCTTGCGAAACGCGGTTAGCGTTGAAGGTGTTGGTACTGATGATATCCGCTCCGGCAAGCAAAAACTCGCGGTGGATATTTCTAATAATATCGGGCCTGGTGATCGAAAGAAGCTCATTGTTACCCTGCAGGTCGTGCTCAAAACCAGCAAACCGCTCCCCTCTGAAATCTTTCTCACTGAGTTTGAAGGTCTGAATCATGGTACCCATAGCACCGTCCAGAACCAAAACCCTCTTTTCCAGCTGACTATATAATAATTCTTTTCGATTCATCCTGTGTATTAAAAAAGTAAACCGGTATTGACCCGGAAAATCCCCCTTGATAAATAACAAAGTGGCTAAAAACGAAAGAAGGCAAAGCATAGACTTTCCCTTCCAGATTAGATTTAAACATTCTGAAAAGCAACAAATTCCAAGCGCAAATTTAAGATATTAAAGGGAAATGGCAAACAGGAATTATCCGCTCATCAGATACGAATTCCGATGACAAGGACATCATCAACCTGTTGAAGGCATCCTTTCCAGTCAAGGAAGGCATTGTTAAGCATTTCCTTTTGTCGGGTCATAGGCTGAGGGTTGATCTGTACAAGCAGTTCCTTGAATTGACGGGTGAGGTATTTTTTTTCATTCTTGCCTCCGAACTGATCGATAAAACCGTCAGAGAACATATAAAAGCAGTCGTCTTTCTTTATGTTAATGGAATTGTTGGTGAACTCTTTGTCGAGCTCGTAAAGACCAATTGGCATCTTATCGCCCTTAAACTCAGTTATCTCACCTTCCCGTAACATGTACAAGGGGTTATAAGCGCCTGCAAACTGCAGTTTCATCTTTTTCTGGTCGATGATGCAGAGCGCAATATCCATCCCGTCTCTCGACTGGGTGGCATTATCGGAACGGTTAAGGGTCGATTTTACATGGTTCCGCAAGGCATCGAGAACGGTGCTGGCATTATCGAGATTGTGAGCATTTACGATCTCGTTCAGGAAGGATATGCCCAGCATGCTCATGAATGCCCCTGGAACTCCGTGACCGGTGCAATCTGCCGCCAGAATAACAATTTTATCACCCTTAACAGCCGACCAGTAGAAATCCCCACTAACAATATCCTTTGGCAAAAACAGCACGAAGTGTTCTGAAAGAACCGAATTCAGCATCGAGGTGGAGGGAAGAACAGCAGTTTGAATTCTTTTGGCATATAAAATGCTATCGGTGATTTCTTTCTTCTGTTCCGAGATCTCATTTTTCTGCTTCTCAATTTCAAGTGTTCGCTCACTTACTTTTTGTTCAAGAACCTGCTTTGCTTTTTTGAGATTCTGTTCCCTGAACTTTAGAACGAAAATAAAAAAAGCTATTATGAGGCTTATTGTCAGAAGATAGAAAACAATCGTTTTATGAAAGGGAGGCTTAATAACAATATCAAGATTTCCCATACCGCTTTCCTTTCCGAAAATATTCCGGGCTTTGGCTTGTATGGAGTATTCTCCTGGAGGAAGCAATGGGTATTCAATGGCGGAAACGGTCGACCAAGGGGTCCAGTCGTTAACAAGGCCCTGAATCCGGTATGAAAATTCAGTCTTTCCCGGTGCAATATAGTAGGGTGCGGAGAAATCTATGCGGAGAGAACTGTTCTTGTGGGAGATTTTGGGTTTTATGAGTGAGAAAAGGTGATCGTCGGTATCTTTCAGCCCTGTAAAGAAAAATGTAAACCCATCGGAATCCGTCTTTTTGGGATCATTGAGGATTTTGAATATTTCGTGATTGTTTGCTATTACATACAATTCGCCTTCATTGCCCAGATAAATATCCTCAATGCTTTGGAAAATGTTTAGGTATTCTTCAGGGAGATTTTTCCCGGTGCTTGAATCGGAAATATAATCCCAATAACCTTCCGAGCGCAACCAAACGGTGTTTCTGTCGGAGAAATGATACTCAGGAAGAGAGAAAAGCTTGTCAAAAGTTTTAACAGCCTGGATTTGGTTATTTGCCATTTTGAAAATCCCGGAGGAAAGGAAGAAGTATAGCTGGTTATCAATTATTTCCAGAATAACCTTATCGGAGAATTTTGCAGGTATCGTAACTGTTTCGTCCAGGTCGGTGTAAAAGTCCGAGTCGATTGTGAGTTTGTGAGCTGAATTATCACTTCCAAGCCAAAGTTCAGTTGGTGAGGTCATGCAGGCCGAATAAACCGGGTAATCCAAAGCGTCGAATTCGTGAATGATTTCCCAGTTGTTTTCTTTAAGCTGGAGTACGAAAAGCGATTTTCCACTGCCGGCAAAGAGAAGAGTGTCGCCCGGACCCGGATCCAGAAAGCCAATAAAAGTATTTTGCAAAACTGTCTTTACCTGATTGTTTCGAATACTATGCAAGCCATTGTAGGTCGAAACCATCAGATGGTCGTTAAGGGAAACTATCTCGGAACATTTACCGGTAAGTCCAGGAACTTTTTCGTAGGAATGGCTTATGGTCTGCAGTGCATAAACCTTTTTTTTGATACCTGAAAGATCTTTTTTATGAGAGTTACTTTCAGCACTTTTAACCGGATTTATTGTTGAGCTGATTATCTTCTCCAGAAATCCAGCTTGCTGAGCTGCCGGGGCTTGTACGTCAGACGTAGTTTGTATTTTAGATTCCTTGCCGGATTTGCGCTGTTCTTTACGGGACCGTTTTGAAGTGGGAGAGGATTCGATTCTTCCTGCTTCTGCAATTGGCTCAGGGAAATCGGTAATTATAGTACTGGCGGCTGGTCTTTCAGGGACTATTTTCTCCTTATATTCCCGTTTTTCCTTTAACAGGTAGAGTCCATCACTGGTTCCAACGTACAGCTGATTGTTAAAATAAGCTATGTTTGTCAGGTTTCCGCTAAGTCCGGGATACCAGGTAAGGTTCGAAACACTCAGCTGGTTGTCTATTCTTGAGATCCCAAAAGAATGACAGAGCCAGAGGCCCTGATTCGTATCGGTGCCAAGGCAAAAAATCTCATCATCGGGCAAGCCTGTTTTGTAATTGAGAATAGAGGAGGTTATTCCTGTTTTGTAGTCGCATATTAATACACCTCCCATCATACTGCCGATAGCAATTTTAAATCCCCCCAGATAAACTCCGTCGGTAATGTTACTTGTGTTTAGGTACTCGGCATCGTCAATGGAAATCGGGGAAAATTCGGTTCCGTTAAAAAGGAATAACTTATTATTATCAGTGCCCACAAGGATTTTTTTCTCTTCGGCCTCAACGGCAAATACAAGCTTGGAGCGGGTGGAAAGCCTGTCGGCGAGAACGAGCCGGAATGTATCGTTTTCGGCTTTGTACAGACCTTTGCCATAAGCCATGAAATAGAAATCATCTTTGAAAACAAAACTTCCACTGATCTCATTCTCGTAGGGGAACTCCCATTGGTTAAGCTTCCCGCTTTCAACTTTAGTATAAAAAATGCGGTTTCTTGCTATGAAATAGACCCTGTCTTCGGCTATCCTTATATCGGATATTTCGCCTGTAACAATTGTATCGCTTAGCAGGCGGTAAATATATTTGCCTGTAACATCCAATTCCAGAAGTCCAAAACCGTTTCTGCAGCCAGCATAAACTGTTCCGTCAGCTGTCGATTTGGTTAACACACTTGGGAAATAGGGGAGAGGCAGCAAATCCCAAACCCGCGAATCGAACGTCAGAATACCCTTTCGGTTTGCAATCAATATATTCTGGTTGTTATCCTGAACGATATCGAAGTTCTCGCTTTCTATCGATTCGTCAAACGAAAATGGAGCCACAAAAGGAAAACCCTTCTGTGCATAACTAACAGCTGGCACGATAAGAAATACAAAAGATAAAACCAAAAATGCCTTTGAAATTAGGGCCGACGTTTTCATCGAATTGTACAGATAACAGGTTACACCATAATTCCTTTCGATTTTCTGCGTAAAAACAAAAAACGAATCGGTTTCTGGCAGTTACGTTAATTCAAAATATGTGCAATTGCCTTGAGATTCTTTTCGTTATCAATAATTTTCGCTTCGGGAGTATAAAGAAAATCAAGCAGATCGGCATACACCTCCATGATTTTGGGTCGCACCATTTTCATAGTCGAGTTCATCATGCGGTTCTCTTCCGTAAATCCTTCGGGCAAAATACCGATTGCTGGCGGAAGCCAACGTTGAGGAAACATATCCCCGTATTTTCCATGATTGCGGTACTCATTCAGTTCGGCTTCGATAATCTTGAGAGCCGCTTCGTGACCTTCTGCACTTGCAGGATCTTTTCCATGTTCACGGATAATTCTTTTGAGGCTTTCCTTGTTGGGGTAAACCATAACAACGGTATAGGGTTTTTGGTTGTTGAAAAGCATTACCTGATCGATGTACTTTGAGGTCTCGAAGGCTTCTTCAATTCCTTCCGGACTGTATTTTTCTCCGTCGTCGGAAATCAGGAGACTCTTGAACCGGCCTAAAACATAAAGGAAGCCGTCAGAATCCATGTAACCCATGTCACCGGTATGAAGCCATCCGTTCTTTAAAGTATCCAGGGTGGTTTTTTCGTTTTTCCAGTAACCCAGCATTACATTTTCTCCACGAACAACTATTTCACCTTTTTCTCCTTGTGGGAGAGTATTCCCGTCATCATCACAAATCTTCAGTTCAAGGTTTGTTGCCAGGAAGCCGGAAGAGCCAAGCTTATGTTTATGAGCCGCATTCGAGCTGATAATGGGTGCAGCTTCGGAAAGTCCGTAACCCTGATACATTGGAATTCCTATTGCATAGAAAAACCGCTGAAGTTCAATGTCAAGAAGAGCGCCTCCCCCGACAAAAAACTCAAGATTGCCTCCAAAACCTTCCCTGACTTTTTTAAACAGAATTGCATCAAACAATTTATAATAAGGTTTCAGAATCACTCTCCAACCTTTTCCTTTATCAAATCCCAGACCGTTGTATGTATATGCTACTTTCAACGCATGACGGAAAAGTCCTTCGATAACCGGACCCTTGTCACGTATTCCCTTTTCAATGTTTTTCCTGAAATTCTTAGCCAGAGCGGGAACGCTAAGTATAAAATGGGGTTTGATCTCTTTGATGTTTATGGGGATATTCTTCAGGGTCTCCATGGGAATGGTGCCAGACTGAACCGAGGCCATACTGGCGCCGGAAGCAATGATAGCATAAATACCGCAGGTGTGTGCAAACGAATGGTCCCATGGGAGGATCAACAAGGTGCAGAACCAGGTGGGGATGTTCATGAGCGACAAGCCCTGGTCAACATTGGCAGTGTAATTTCTGTGACTCAGCATGATGCCTTTTGGGTCGGCAGTGGTGCCTGAGGTATAGCAGATATTGGCAATATCGTTTTCGGCAACAGATTGCCAGGTCTGGTTGAATTTCGCTTTGTTTTCAGCAAGGTATTTTTTACCCAGCTCCAGAACGTCGTCAAAGAAAAGATCTTTAGGGCCAAATTCGGGGCGCATATCAAGATAGATGAATTTCTCAACCTCGTTGAGTTCATTTTTGATACTTTCAAGCTTGCGGCTCTGTCCCCCGGAAATAATAACCATTTTAGAGCCGGAGTGGGTGATCCTGAATTTCAGGTCAGATCCTTCCATTAACTTAACCGATAGAGGAACATTGATTGCACCGGTGTACAGGATGCCCAGTTCGCTGATTGCCCATGAATTGCGGCCTTCGGAAATAAGCGACACCCGGTCCTCTTTCTGCAGGCCAAGACTCATGAGTCCGGCGGCAAACTGATGCACTTTTTCCCTGATTTCCGAGTAGCTCGAATTTACCCAGGTATCTCCGATTTTCTCAAGCATCATTGGATTGTCAGCGTATTTTTCGGCATATCCCTCAAAGAACTGGTTAATGGTTTTCATAGAATAGGTTAATAGTTCAGGTACGAATATAGGAATTTAGAATTTAGAATTTAGAATTTAGAAGGTGGAATTTAGAATTTAGGAGGTGGAATTTAGAATTGGGACGATTCATGAATCTAAGACTTTTCCATAATTCTACCTTCTACCCTCAACCTTCTAAATTCTAAAATTCTACCTTTATTTGTTAAATTTATTTTTACATTTAGAATCTGAAAAAAAGCTAAGCATGAACGATATTAAAAAACTAATGAGTGATTCGCCGATTGTGCGCTGGTCGGTTTTACTGTTTATCAGCATAACAATGTTTGCAAACTACTACTTTTATGATGTGCTGTCACCACTCAAAAGTATAGTACAGGAAAAGCTTCTGTGGACATCAAGCGATTACGGCTTTTTTAACTCAGCCTACAGCATTTCCAATGTGTTTCTTTTTATGGCTGTTATCGGGGGAGTTATTCTGGATAAACTTGGGATCAGGATCACAGGTTTTCTGTTCACGGTTTTCATGGTTTTGGGATCTGCTCTGACAGCTTATGGGGCGAGCGATTTTTATCTGAATGGCGGGCCCGGATTTCACCTTATGTCGTCATTTTTAAGTGGATATTCTCCATCGCTTAAAATGATGTCGCTTGGATACTTTTTCTTTGGTCTTGGCGCTGAAACCAGCGTGGTAGTTTTTTCAAAGGCCATTGTAAAATGGTTCAAAGGAAAAGAACTTGCCCTGGCTTTGGGAATAAATCTTTCAATAGGACGAATAGGAACATTTGCAGCCCTTAATATATCTCCCAGAATCCTAAAAATAAATGGGGATCTTACAATTGCGATTTGGTTCGGTACTTTGCTTCTGTTTATTGGCCTTCTGACCTTTATTGCATATATGTTTTTTGATAAAAAACTTGACAAACAAGTTAAGATTGATGTGATGGATGAAACGGATGTTTTCAGGCTTTCCGATCTGGGTAAAATTATTACCAACCGTTCGTTCCTCTATATTGCTTTGTTGTGTGTTACATTTTACAGTGCTGTTTTCCCTTTTATAAAGTATGCTCCTGACTTGCTTTCCAACAAATTCGGGTTTAACCCTGAAGATGCAGGATGGATTGTTTCAATGTTACCCATGGGAACAATTTTCCTGACTCCGGTATTTGGGGCCTTTACCGACCGAATCGGGAAAAGTGCAAGTCTTATGATTTATGGTTCGATCCTGTTGGTTATTGTTCATCTTACATTTGCCTTAACAAGGGTGAACCCATATATTCCAATGTTTTTGCTGGGTGTTGCATTTTCCTTAATACCAGCGGCAATGTGGCCTTCAGTAACAAAAATTGTTGAAGAAAAAAGACTCGGGTCTGCATACGGGCTTATGTTTTCAATCCAAAATATCGGCTTGTGGGCGTTCCCGATGCTTATTGGAAAAGTTCTGGATATTTCCAATCCAACAGTTACACCGGAAGCAATTAAAGATGGGAGCATGGTTTACGATTATACCAATCCGATACTCATGCTTGCTTTTATGGGTGTTCTGGGGGTGTTCTTTGCAATTCTGCTTAAAAGAGACGACAAGGTTTCCGGCTTTGGACTGGAGCAGCCGAATATTAAGAAATAAAGTAAGCAGGGTTCGATGCCAATTAGGAAAAGGTTTACCCTGGACTTGCCATTCCATCATATCTTGTCCAACCGGATCTGGCGTTAAGGCTGGTTTTCGATCTTTGCTACTGCTGAATCCATCTTAGGAGAACACGCTTACTGAACTTTTAAAATTTACGATACAAAGATGAAACCAATTTCAATTTGCTTACTGTTAAGTTTTCTGGTTCATAATTCTTTTTGCCAGACTTATGAAGTTAATGGCTTAAATAGCCTTGAACTCAAATTATCGAATGAAAAAAACAACATCGGTTTAATGGATGAATCAGATTTGTTTAACTATCAATCCTTAAAATCAACGAGCCAATATGAGGAACTCGATTCACTTGTCAGAAGTACTTACCTCATTGAAAAAGAGGATTGGTTGAACAAGGACAAAAGAGAGTATGTCTATGAAAATAAAGGCAAAAAGCTTACCGAATACTGGTACACATGGGATACGAATAATAATATGTGGGCAAATCTGAGGAGGCATATTTACGAATATGATGACAAAGGGAACAAAATTGAGGAAATACAAGGATTATGGCAACCGGAGATTGCTGAATGGGGACAAGGCTATAAAGAAGAATGGGCGTATAATTCAAGCGGTTTATTAACTTTAAATGCAAAATACTACAGGAATACGACTAATGAAATATGGGAAGGCGACACAAAAGTCCAATACACCTACGATGAACAGGGGAACACCTTAGAATACATTTCTTCAGAGTGGAATGATTCAGACAAGGCTTTTCGAAGTGACACTAAAGAGACCTGGGTGTATTCAGAAGGTATTTTGATAAAATGTACTTCCTCTTTATGGAGTAATACATATCAGACCTGGATCGAAACCAATTTTTCAGATTATTTATACAATGATAAAGGGTTAAAGGTCAAGTCTGAATATTTTCGTATATCAAAATCCGACACCTTAAACAAAAGCTTTGCCGATTGGGTCTATAATGAGGAAGGTCTTCCAATTCTTCACCAAAACTATACTTATAGTACTGAAGAAAACAAATGGCATGTGTATAGCAAAGAAGAATTTCTATTTGATAGCTATGGTAATAAAACGATGGTAAAGAGCTATTCAAAAAATTCAGACAATGATAGTCTTATGGTTCATCAGAAAAATCTTTATAGTTATGATGAAAAGGGCAATAAAACCTATGAATTTTACTCCGATTATGAATACACTTTTTTTGGAGATAAAATAGTCGGATTGGATAGTTTCGGATACCAAACACACTTCAACTTTAATAATGATGATTTGCTTGTACTGGAATTGCACCAGCAGTGGTATTCTTGGAGCGATCCCAACACGATTTTCAAATTTGAATATGAGTACAATGATGATGGTAAACTAACATGCCTTTCCCAATATAAGTCTAATGCACCAGAAGAATGGGATGGGCTGGACAAGCTTGTTATTGAATACACAGAGCTTTCTAATATAAAGCAGTACACTTATTATTATTGGGATGATCCTGGCAATGATTGGATATTGAGTGGAGAATCCGGAAGAGGAATATATTATTACCATTATGATCAAACCGTTTTTGAACCCCGATTCGATCTGCTTAAAAATAATGTTTCGATTTATCCAAACCCAGTGTCAGACTTCTTGAATATTGAGATTAAGGACGAACAGATTTTGTATAATTTCAGGTTGTATGACCTTTCTGGTCAATTAATACTTGAGAAGGAATATCAGGGGAATCAGTTAATAAATGTGGGCAATTTAAAACAGGGGATTTATCTATGCAAAATCGAATATGATGATTACTCTTATGCATCCACCCTCATAAAGAAATGAAAAGGGATGGCAAAACCCTTCACTCACTGGTAGAATAAAGAATACTGTGGACTATATTGAAAATAATGGTATAACCAAAAAAATAAAGATTGTACAGATTGACACCCAAACTTTTGAAGAGTTTCTATTA
>JAIFNN010000248.1:0-14644 GCA_020047715.1 Bacteroidota bacterium
GCTGTAATATTTGCTGTTAAAGCCGGTTGTGAAACAGTATAGTTACCTGAAGCAGCTCCTGTAAGAGTCATGGCTGAAGTTACTGTTTTTCCATTACCAACAGATGCAGAAGTAAAGGTACCTGAAGTAGCTGTGGCAAGAGTTACAGCATCAGCACCTACAACGCCAACAAGGCTACCTCCTGTAATTGCAGCTGTTAAGCCACCATCGTATACTTTGTTTGTTGCAACAGCGCCTGTAACTGTTAAGCCTTTTGCGGTGATATTGGCTGATAAGGTTGGCTGAGTAATTGTGTAGTTACCAGCTGCAGCGCCTGTTAGGGTCATTGCTGAAGTTACTGCTTTCCCGTTTGCGACAGCAGAGGTAGCAAATGTACCTGATGTAGCTGTTGCAAGAGTTACGACATCGGCACCTACTTTGCCTACCAAAGACCCCCCTGTAATTGTTGCTGTTAAAGCACCGTCATATACTTTATTGGATGCTGCTGCGCCCAATACTAAATGCATTTGAGTACGCATCTGTACATACTCCGCTTTTTACATTTGCGCGATATTGCCAGGTCCCTGCTGATGTTGGATTTTCGGAATACGTTGCATTTGTGTTAGCAATATCTGACCAGGAACTGGCCCCCACCATTTTCTGCCATTTTACAATAGATCCTGTGGAACCACTCAGGGTAATCGTCCCTGTTGAACTATCATATATTATAGGGTTTGTTCCTCCGGTAAGGCTACCTCCAACGGATACCGGATTTACAATAAATGCACCTGACAGGGAACTGGTTACCGGTGATCCGCAGGTGCCAGTAACGATGCAGTAGTAATAAAGTGTTCCAGCTGTGGTAGCAAGTGGAGTATAACTATTGGAATTCGTTCCAACTGTTGTTCCTCCTGATGTACTTGCAGCTGAATTTTTATACCATTGATAAGATAACCCTGTTCCTGCAGCTGTAACTGAAATAGCGGTAAAAGTGCTATTTAAGCACTGCGTTTGGGTTGCTGTAGACTGGCTGCTTATGGAAGGGTTAGTGCAGGGAACAGCTACAACTACTGTAGCTGCAGTAGAGTATTGCGTTGGGCAACCACTAGAATTTACACGATACGTCCAAGTTCCTACTGAAGATGGTATTTCTGAATATGTACTAGTGGTAGCACTTAATATATCCGTATATGCTGCACCGTTCAAACTTTTTTGCCACTTAATAATATTCCCTGTATTGCCTGAAAGAGTTAATGTTCCGGTAGATGACTATTGTATATTTTTAGGTTTCTAATACATCCCCGTAGATTGGATCCATTTCCACCGTTATATGTAGAAAAAATTTGATCAGATGTGCCTCCGGTAACTAATGCTGCACAGCATTCATCCATTATTACTACACCATCCAAAATTAAGCGTACACGGTTTGTTGAATATTGAAGTTTTACAGTGTACCATGTATTTAGGCTAATAAGTTTTGTGGAAAATTTTGTAGTATTATTGTTATAGGAATAACCTATATAGCCCGATGTGTTTGCAAGTATTCCAATAAATCGATAACCTGGTCCGCCGACAATTATATTATTTAATGTAGCAAACGAACTTATCTGGAAATCGATATTAATTTCGAAATTTGTTGGGGTAAACGCGGTAATAACTGGGGTTGTTGAGCCCAACCATGCAGCTGCATTACAAACGGAGCCACTAGTGTAGGTTATTCCTGCATCTAAGACCATTGCCCCATAAGTGCCAGTTGCATCATTTAAATTAGTTGCTAATGGATAAGAAGCAATTAGTGTTTGAGCCTGCAATTTCTGCATGCTTGTGGTAATTATTAAAACTAAAAGAATTGCTTTTAGGAAGTGGTTAATTGATTTCTGTTCTGTGGTTAACTTTAACCAATGGGTAATTGCTCTTTTCATTGTTTGAATTATTATTGTGAGTATAAACTAAATAAAATGTTACGTGAGGGGCAATAAAAAGCCAAAACATAATCTTTTTTTTGATACTGTTTGGGAACAAGGAAAATCCCATATCAACTTTCAATTCATCTCACACGAATGGGAATACCAAAATTAGGCTATGCAAATAGAGATTGATACGGAAGAAACACCTGATTTCGGGGATGGAATTACCTGATTGAACCGGGTATTTTTACCTGAAAGCCAAAAATGAAAGCCTTGGATTCAAAGATTATGAGAGCTTTGATTTTTTGAACAAAATATTCAGCAGGACTTATTAGATTTGCAAATCGCAGCAGACAGGTCCAACGTCTAAGCAAAGTTGGCGCATGAAGCAGGAACCGCGTTTCGCGAAAAATATTTTAATCTGCCAATCTGCAGCATTATGCATTTGAGGATGAGTTACAAAACCTTAATTAAGACAGTATTTTGACAATCGACAGGAAAAAAAATAAGCTTTTGGGATTTTGTGTTCTTGTGCTGCTTTTACTTTTTTCTGTGGGAGCTAATGCCCAGAGCAACGTTATAAAAACCGAATCGCCCATTTACATTGCCAGCGGAAGCAGTGATGGGAAGCGCATTGCTTTTGCCGACCGGCAGAAAATATATGTGGTAAGTTCGGACGGTTTCTCCGTTATCTACACAATCGAATACAGCTTTAAGGAAAAAGGTTTTGTGAGCGAACTTTGGTTTCATCCCTCGAACAACAACTCCTTATGGCTGAGGTTCAGCCGCTACAACGACGACTTCTCCCCCATGCCCTTTTATGAATACCCCGACGACAGCATGTTTCACTACAATGTTTCCAGCGGGGAGAAAATCTTTGCTCTTGCCGGGAATATCCATATCGATTTCAGCACTTCTACCGACGAGTATATGGTTGCCTTCAATGAGTATTTCGACTATGAGTATGAGGGCAAAACAGTTCATTCGGCCCGAAAAGGCGGACTCATGCAGTTCCCCCGGGAAAAGGAATACAAGTATGGGAAGGTTGTAAGGGGACTTAAAATTTGTCCCAATAACAAGTATATAGCCATTGCCTCCTACGATTCCCTTCACGGGGGAGTTGAATATCACAGCCTTGAAATCCGTGATTATGCCAGTTTCGAACTCATTGCCCAAAAGAACCTGATTGAGGGGAAACCCTACAATATTGGGTTTTCAGACGACAGTGAGACCCTTATTTTCAACGTTTATGATTTCCCGATTTCCGGCATGCAACTTTTACGGACGAGGGATCTCAGCGAACCCGATGTAAAAGAAATCGGGGATATTGCTTTCAGGATTAAAGACAGAAACCTCATCGGTTTGCGCGACAACCGGGTGGTTATCATGAACCTTGAAACGGGCAAGGAGGAAAACACAATATGGGCCAATCTCACCAGCCTGAGAAGCATAAACGGTACGCTCCTTCTAGGTGATAACGAGATTGTGGTATTCGGGGAAGAAAATGCAGATTTTGACCTAAGTATAGAGAAAGGCTGCATCGAAAAACTTAACCTGTCAAATCTTGAGATCTATGCTAAAAATGAAGATGTAACAGGGCTTGACAGTTTGCTTGCCCCTCAAAAAGCTTTCTTCCAGGACAATCTGTTTAATGATGGCCAGATAAGTTTCAACCGAAGCAAAACACTGATGGTCTCTGTAATCGGTAGAAGTCTTCAGGTATGGAACTCCCCCGAGAAGAGAAAACTTTACGACTTTTCGTTTAACAACGATATCAGGGCTTTCGTGAACGACTCTTCAAATCTGCTGGTCCTGGAGGATTATGAGCAGATTGGCTTCAGTGATTATAAAATCCATATAATTGATCTCAAGACCGGGGTGTCGGAATCGAGAATCGTCAAGGACAGCGAATACGGGGACTTCGACCCCACCTACAAATGCGAATGCTTTGCGCAGCCCGGAAAGTCTGCTTCCTGGATTTGCAGCGATTTCGATAACGCCCTTTGGCAGATAAGCAAAGAAAAACTTATGGCAGAAATGCTGATGAATTTCAAGGGATCCGGGGAAACCAACACGGCCGGAATTGAGACCATACATGAAATTCAGGGCTCGGAAAAGATTGTGTTCAGACTTACACGGGAATTGCCGGGGAATGGCAATGAACCGAATGTATCCCTTACCGACAGTGTGGTTATGCTGGATCTGTTGTCGCTTCAAACAAAACGCCTTGTCGGGTTGGAAAGAGTGCCCGGCTTCGTCCCTCTTAACCCGAATGTTTTTGCAGTTGCGGAAGTGAAAAGGATTAAAATCACCGATCATGCCGCAACCCGGCAAATAAACTCAATGGAACTGCAAAACCAAATTTTCAAGCATGCGGTTGCGGATGGGAAAAAAGCCTTTTTTGTATTGGAGGATAAGAACAGCAGCGAACTAAGTGTTGCTCCCTACGACATTGCAAGGAATGAATTTGGGCAGTCATTTGCGATCGATCGCTTTAGCAGCAATTATTTTGTCGACAAGAACGGTTTCAGCTTCGTGAGTGATGAGATTATCAAAACCATGATTCCGGAGAACAAAACCAACATCGCATGGAATCGATCCAACACGGGCTATATCAACAGCAATTCGTTGTCGATGGATGGTTCAGGCCACTTGCTGATGGGTCAGAGCGAATATGTTGATATGGCTAGCCTGCAGAACAAAACCGTAGTTCCGTCCTATACGAATGCCTCACTTCTGAAAGGGGAACTGGCGGGAAAGATTGTCTACATCAGGGAACATAAATATTTTACAAAAGACAACTCGAAGCCAAATTTTGAGATCCTTATTGCTCCCGCCGATAACTACGAGAATGTTCTATGGAGCAGCGAAAAGTTTGCCATGACAGCGGATGAGATCACTTCTTTTGACGCGATAGAGGTCTCGCCCCTTGGGAATTTCGCCTTTTTCTACAATTCGCTGAGCATACTTGAATCTGAAAGAGGTGTGTTTCTGCTCAACCTGAAAACAAAGGAAATACAGAAGTTCAGCCTGGCGGTGTTCGATGCGTTTGCCTTCAGCGCCGACGACAGGTTTATTTTCATTCAGGGGAAATTCAAAAACAGCAAGAACAGGATTTACAACATTTATTCCACCGAAACCGGGGCGCTGGTTCACAAGCTCTCAGGCGGGTTCACTTCATTTTCCAGCAGCGGCGAGCAATACCTAACCGCTGGTATGCACGGGGTTGGTCTTTTGGAATTCAAAGGAGATTCGCTCAGGCAAAAGGAGTTTTACTATTCGCGCGATTGGATCAATGTGGTTCGCCAAACGGAATCGGGCCAGTGGATTTGTGGCGGAAGCAAATCAGGGTTTTTGTACCTGTGGCAGTTGGACAAGCAATCGCCTGTTCACAAGATTAAATGCGGAGTTTCAGAGATTATCCGAATGGAAGAGCTGCAGGGGAAATTATATGTACTGCTTCAAAGTGGCAGTCTTAAAATTTTCGATCTGCACACTTTCGCTGAAATTGCGGAAATCCGGTTTGAAGCCCGCGACGAGGGAAACTCTGTTTCATGGCTTACCCCCGATGGGTATTTTATGGTAAGTCGGGACGATTTGTCGGAATTCCACTTTGTTAAGGATGGCAAGACCTACCCCATCATGAGCTATGAAATCTTCCTCAACCGTCCGGACATCATCATGAAAAGACTGGGTTATGCTGAAGAGAAGACCGTTGAGCTTTACCATGCCGCGTTCCGGAAACGATTGGCAAGGCACGGTTTACAAGACGACTTCAATTTCTCCGAGCTTCAGCGTCCGGAGATCCTTATTGTTGCTAAGGATAACTTGCCTGTTACGAGTGCCGGCGGCATGCTGGAGTTTGAGGTACGCGGCATCAGCCCTGAATATAAAATGGAAGAGCTCTATGTAACTTTGAACGGCGTTCCCGTGCATGGGATAAAAGGACTGCAAATCGCCCGGAAAAATGAGTTCACAGAGAAAATTCATGTGGAGTTGGGGAATGGCTCGAACAAAATTGTTATCAAAGTCAAGGATGAGCGGGGCGTTGAGAGCAATCCCGAGAGTTTTGAGATATTCAGTTCCCTCGAAACAAAACCGCATTTTTATTATGTTGGGATTGGGGTGTCGGAATATCTGGATTCGACGAAAAATCTTCGTTATGCGGAAGCGGATGTGAACCGTTTGGCAGATTATTTCAGCAGAAGGGGCGATTCGGCTCAGACCACGGTGCGGAAAATGCTGAATCAGGAAATCACGAAAGAGAATCTCTTCGGGTTAAAGAAGATGCTTTTGTCAACCGGGGTGGATGACATTGTTGTGATTTCGTTTTCGGGCCACGGCATTCTGGATGAAGGATACAACTTTTATTTTGGCACCCACGACATTGATTTCAAAGACCCTGCTAAGCGAGGATTTAGTTACAACGACATCGAATGGCTTCTCGACAGCATTCCAGCGCGCCGGAAGCTGCTGCTTATGGATGCCTGTCACAGCGGCGAGGTAGACGATTCGCACAAGACTCTTGCCGCGGTCCCGATGGAATCGGGAGTGAGAGGAATAGACACTCGTGGCGCGGAAATTATTTCCGATGAGTCATCCACGATTGGTCTGCAGAGCAGCTTTGAGCTGATGCAACTGCTTTTTGCCGATTTGAACCGGAACAACGGGGCCTTTATCATTTCGGCAGCCGGGGGAATGGAATATGCATTTGAAGGGGAGCAGTGGGGCAACGGGGTGTTTACCTACAGTTTTATAAACTCGATGTACGATTTAAGAAATTCAGGATGGAACCAAAGTCAGGGTGTGAAAATATCCGATCTGAGGAAAGCAATCTACACCTCGGTTCTCAGTTTGACGGGAGGGCGGCAGAAGCCCACCTCCAGGACCGAGAATGTTGAATGGGACTGGAGTTTTTGATATTTCAAGGCGAGTTTAGTTTTGGTTTCGTAAGATTCATTTCTCCCAGGGAGGAATTCTTTTGTTTAGTGTTAACTTCAAAAATAAAGTTAGCCCCCGATTCGCTGCTGCCAAATTCCGAAAAGGTCGGGGTTGAGGTTTTTATCTGATCGATAAAAGCAACAAGTTGGCTATAGGTAACATGCTGCATATTGTCGGTGGCGCATTGAATCAGTCCACCGATGAAAAACGAAGCAAAGGGGCTGTGGCTGCCGGGGGTTCCGTCGGAGACATACTCCTTGTTTCCCGAGGTAATATAATGCCTGGATTTGATATTCTTTTGTTTATCGCGAATCTCTGAAGTGCTGCTTACCTGATACATACCGACATCTCCCCGGAGAATCGGCTTGATCCGGTTACCGAAGGTTCCACCGTAACACACATCGAGAACCAGAAGAACATGCTGGCAGTTTCCAAGGTCGATTTGATCGCGAAGAAAAGAGAAAGACACATAAGTATCTTTAAAGCGGTCGTTGTGCTTTGAATCCTTTGCCACGATGTAGCCTTCCTGCATGTTTTCCTCATCGTAGAGGCCGTGTCCGGCAAAAAATATAAACAGCTGGTCATTAGGATTATAATTTCTGTTCCTGTAAGAAAGAATTTTATCGAGTATTGTTTCCCGAGTCGCATCAGGAACCAGTTCGACTTTAAACCCGTAATCCCTTTGAAGGATCGTGGCAAGGGTTTCCCCATCAAAGCGGGGGTTGTTCAGATCCTGCCACTCATCGTAGTTGTCGGCGGCAAAAATCAGTGCATAATCAGTATGATTGGTGTTTGCAGCGGTTTCCTGAGAGGCTTCGCTTTCAATAAGGCTTGCCCCGCGCATTGAAGGACTCACAGGGGCAGGCCCAAGGGTTGACCGGGTCTCATAATTTTCCAGAAACGCCAGCGGAAAATCGCGGCCGCTCGAATAGGAGCTGAAATTGAGGTACCAGGAGGGATTACTCATGGTTTGGAAAACATAGCTGTCCAATTCCTTCACCGTGACCACACCGTCGGGAGATGCAGAGTTTTCAGCCTTTCCCCTCATTCCTTCGATAATGGTGTGGGTGAGCAGGCCCTGATCCATAGCAGCCCTTTCGATGCGTGCTTCGGAAGGATAAAGGATAAAAAGACTTTTCTCTTGTATACCGGTTGATGCATTTTTATTGAGCTGAATTGAAAGGAGACTGTTTACAAATCCCTGAGCCGGGGCATCAAAGACAAGCCACTGCTTTCGGGCCGGTACCGAAGAAAGCATAGTATGCAGGGAAAAAGCGCTGATTGTGTTTTTCCGGTAATCATTTTGAAGGGTATCGAGACCAGAGGTGGCGAGATAATAATTATCGGTATTCGAACCACAAAATCCCGCGAAGTAAAAAACGAAAATATCATAGGGATTTGAGAGGGATACGATTTTACCGAATTCCTTCAGAATGTTTTCCCTGTCAGCACTATCGTTTTGGAGCACTACCACTTGCACGGTGTCGTATCCCAGTTTGGAAAGGGACTGGACAGCAGACGCGAAATTCAGAGCATCGGAAGAGGCCGATTTAAAAGAGAAATCGCTGTAATGGTCGATTCCTGCAGCGATGAGGTATAGACTTTTCTTTTGGCTCAATTCCTCATTCTTCTGAAGCTGTGCCTGGTAACCCACATTGTATTCATTGGCTTTGATACTGTTTCCGGCTGTTTTGTACATCCAGCTTATCAACTCCAGGTCGTTAAGAATATCCTTGTCACTCTTCAGCGTATTTTCAGCAATCTGCAGACCCAGGTGATAGTAGTAAGATGCGGAATCGAAATTGGCCAGGTATTGGTACCCGTATCCCATCCAGGTATAGGCATTGTGGATTTTCAGGGATCGGGCCGAATCGGCTGAAAGTTCATAGCTCAGCGCCAGCTTCATTTTCTCGATCAATCCCTTGTAATTGGCCTTGTCTTTTTCTTCGATTCCTTTGTTAAACTGTTCATCGGCAAGCAGGTAATTCCGGTAGTGAAGATCGAATTCAGACTTTAGATGCGCTTTCGCCCTGGAGACATTTTCGGTTTGCCATTCGTTTTTGAGAAAAATATCGAAATCGGCCATCAGTCCCTCTTCGAACTCCTTAGCTGTTCCGAGCATTTTCATATAGCGGGAGTAATATTGATGGGCTGATTCATTGTCGCCAAAGAAAAGGAAAGTATGACCCAGATTAACGGTCCATGAAGTGGTGAGCGAATCCAGTTCAAAAGCTTTCAAACAAGCTTTTTGCGCATCGAAGAGTTTGCCCTGAAGAATCAGATACCAGCCCATGCCTCCCCAACCACCTGCAAAATGAGGGAGATTGACAGTGAGTGTCCGACAATCCTCAATGGCCTTATCGTAATCGCCAAGCTCCCCGTATTGCGCGGCCCTGAAATAGATTGAATTGTAATTCTCATGATCCAGGAGGATCGACCTGGAGAATTCCTCTACTGCATCTTGCGGTTTACCTGAAGCAACCAGCAAGTTAGCCTTTGCTTCATGGAATACCGATTGGAGGCTGTCGTTTTCCACGGTTTCGGAAATAGCCAACAGCAGATCGATAAGTTGGAAGGCGGAATCGCCAGTGCCCTGTTGGGCGGTATTCATGAAGGCATCATAGTATTCCGAAATGCGCTGATTCGCAAAATATCCCGGACGGGAGAGGATAAAATCTGACAAGGTCCCGTTTTCTTTTTTCGGGCCCAGCCATTTTACGAAATCAGGGTAGGGATTACCCCTGACGGTGGAGTTTATGATCCATGTGGCATGAATCTCGCTGATTTTCCATTCCAGACCCAGATAACGCGCGGGGAAGGTGTTGATGAAATTAAAAAACTCATCAACATCGCAGGCTTCGGTAACCTCCATTGCCTGGGTACAATTCATGCCGGAGTATACTCCCGAATCATAGACCTCGGTAAAGTCGGTTGTGAATTCGGCCATTTCCCGCACACAGAATGTCAATGCGTTATAGATAATTCTTTGTAAGTCGGGATCGTCATTTTGGAGCAGCTGCCAGGGGAAGAAAAGAGCTTGGTTCCAATTATCAACCAGTCGGATATTATACAAAGCCAGTTTATGGAGCATTTCCGAGTCCTTGTCTTTCAACATAAAGACGGACGATTCCACATGATCGCCAGGGATTATGCGTTTTTCAAGGTCGGAAGTGTCGGCAAGGGTCACAAGCGCATGGGAATAGAAATCGTCAAGTTGTGTGATTGTTCCTGATCCAAGAAATTCGTTTCCTCTTTCGGTATCAACGATGTAACTGCTCAAAACCGAAATCGCAGCTCCGTTTTGGACACCGTCCATTTTGCCACCGCGGATTCGCACGGCAACGGAATTCCCATCGCGGGATAGAACTTCGGAGATCGAGAAAAATCCTTTACCCTGAATTTTCTTATCTACCGAGGGAGGAGCAATATACTCGCCATTTTCATAAGCCAGCTGATAGGCTCCGGCAATTGAAACAGCTGAGGCGGTATATTCTTCGGAGAAGGGATATAAGAAATCGGTTGAAAGCTTGAAAAAATCAACGGCCTTTTTGAGCTGCATTCCCTGCTTCATAAGGTTTCCTGCCTTTTGGTAGCATACGGCGATAAAGGCTGAATCGGGAACAGCCATAGCCTTTTCAAGTCGTATGGCTTTCATGTACGACTCGGAGTATCTTGTAAACGCCTCTTTTTGGTCAGCCCCGCTAGCACCGTTTTGGTCTGCGGCCGTTTCTGTTTCAGCAGCCAGTACCCCAGCTTCGGCAGAGTTTTGGGAAATCACAAACTGGTTTACAAAAAATTGAAGGAAAAGGCTTACAAACCAAATTTTTGCGGTACGGGGCATAAGGATTGGATTACAATTATTCAACGCCAAAAGTCAATCCTTCCCACTCATCGGTCCTGAATGGCGACGCAGGCAATCCCTCTTCGTTATAAAGGTTGGCATCGTCGGGATTATTTGCCCATGCATAACGAACGGCAATCGGGTCGGGCACTTCCTCGGATCTGACAAACACTTTGTTTTCAAAGATTCTTGCTTGTGCCCAATAGAATTTCCGGTCTTTACCGGCAATAGCAAAGCCCTTCAGATAGCCGTATTTATCTTTTGCCAGTAGAGGGCCAAATTCATGGTCAAAGTTGAGAATAATGATTTCTCCCTCGAACTCCATCGATTTATAAACAGGGCCGTTATTTACAACCGGTTTGTTATAGACGGTTTTAAGTGCCTGCAAAGCCAGGCGACGGCCAACATCCTGTTTGTTGCGGGGATGAATATCATTTGCCTCGCCGATGTCGGTTGTAACTGCCATTCCTGTGAGGGGCAGCGATAAGGTCATAGTTTGAGCTTCGCGAAGTTCAGCCCATTCGCTTTCTACCGGTTGAACGTCGGGGGCCATATAGTTTGCAAGCTGCACAAAAAAGAAGTGAAGGTCCTGCTGCTTCCAGCTTGCTCGCCAGTTTTCGATCATAAGGGGGAATAATGTTCTGTACTGGTATGCCTTGGATGCGTTCGATTCGCCCTGGTACCAAATTGCACCGGTAACTGCGAGGTTGAGCAGAGGATTAATCATGCCGTTAAAAAGGCTGGAGGGAATTGCATTAGGATTGGCGCCTCCAGTGCTAATTTTCAAGGATTCGGGAGTCAACCTGCATTTCCAAGTTCCGGAAAGTGAAATTTCAGTAGCATCACAAACCAGTTTGATGTCATCTTTTGGGCTGTAAAAACCTCCGCCTCCGCCTGTATCCTCGACTCTTACGGCAATAAAATTGATTCCCGGGGTCAGGATGCCGGCAGGAATGGAATACACGCGGGTTACATCGTACTTATCTTTGGTTTGCCCCACAAGTTTGCCATTGATGTAGGTTATATCGCCATCGTCAACTTTTCCCAAACTAAGGGTCCATTCTTTATCGACCAAGTTTTCTGGAATAACAAACTCCCTGCGAAACCATATAAAACCGTCGATGTCTGCAAGTCCTTTACCTTCCCAGAGGCCAGGCACTTCAATGTCTTGCCAGAATGTAAGGTCGGTGCCAGGCAGAGACCATGTCTCTGTATTTTGAGATTTCGCATTGTCGAGACCAAAACGAGAGGAAAGCTCATTCATCTTCTTCTGCTGACTAGCCTTCAATTCTTCAGGAGATTGGGGTATTGCCTCCTCAACGCGGCTCTTAAGGGCATCAACTCTGGAGATGTATTCTTTGCTTGTCCATGCCTCAATATTGGTGCCTCCCCAACTGGTGTTGATAAGGCCGATGGGAACTTTTACCTCCTTATAAACTTCACGGCCGAAGTAATACCCTACGGCTGAAAAGCTGCCAACGGTTTCAGGAGAACATATAGTCCATTTAACGCCCTCAACATCATCAACAGGGAAATACTGAAGGTTTTTAGGTATCGTCAGCAGTCGTATTTCCGGGTAATTCGCATTTGCGATCTCCGACTCGCTGTTGTTGGTATTTTTCACCACCCATTCCATGTTCGACTGACCTGAGCAAATATACACGTCACCCAAGAGAATGTTATCGAGAACGATTGTGTTTTTTCCTTTGATTGTCATGCTGTAGGGTCCGCCTTCCTTCATAGCGGGAAAAACGACCATCCATTTTCCATCTGTATCTGCCTTGGCCGAAAGAGTCAATTTATTGAAGCTGACGCTGACTTTTTCGGATTTATCGGCCCATCCCCATATTTTTATTTCCTTATTGCGTTGGAGGACCATGCTGCTGGTGAGCACACCGGGGAGTTTGACAATTGAATAGGCAGGCGATGCAAAAATCAAAGCTATTGCCAAGACAAGGAGGGCTGTTTTAAAAGCGCCCAAGGAACGACTATCGAATCTCATTTTGTTTGGTTTGAAGGTTAAACAGGCATTAGAAATTACAAATCAAATTTAAAACAATAAAGCATTAAAAAAAATCGGGAGGGGAATAATTGAGGGAAGGACCGAAATTCATCGAGGCTGAACTTTGCCGAACGCAAAAAGCGCAACCCGGATGGGGTTGCGCTTTTTGATGATTCCTGCCCGGAACAGATGCCCGGGAACAGAATGGATTAGTGATTACCTAGACCGAATAGGTTGATGAAGCAGTATCTCCACCTCTACCTGTCCAATTGGTGTGAAAAAACTCACCTCTCGGCTTATCGGTTCTTTCATAGGTATGAGCACCGAAGTAGTCGCGCTGTGCCTGAAGCAGGTTAGCGGGAAGTCTCTCGGAGCGATAGCCATCGTAATAAGAAAGTGCGCTGCTGAAAGCGGGAACCGGAATTCCGTTGTTGAATGCGGTGGAAACCGTCCGTCTCCATCCTGCTTGTGCGGCATCGATTTTCTCTTTGAAGAAAGGATCCAAAAGGAGGTTGATAAGATCAGGATTGGTTTTGAAGGCTGATGTTATTTTCCCTAAGAATGCGCTTCTGATAATACATCCGCCTCTCCACATCTGAGCAATTTCGCCATAATTGAGAACCCATTTGTACTCGACGGCTGCTTCACGCAAGAGAGCATAGCCTTGAGCATAGGAGATAATTTTCGAAGCGTACAGTGCTTGTCTGATATCTTCGATGAATTGTTTTTTATCCCCTGAAAAAACAGGTTTTGGTCCGCTAAGGATTTTTGAAGCGATTACCCTTTCGTCTTTCTGCGCTGAGAGGCAGCGTGCAAATACCGATTCGCCAATAAGGGTAAGGGGGATTCCCATATCCAGTGCGCTAACAGCGGTCCATTTGCCGGTACCCTTTTGACCTGCAGTGTCGAGGATTTTCTCAACCAAAGCCTCACCGTTTTCAGTGTAACCGAGTATGTCGCGCGTAATTTCGATCAAATAACTATCGAGATCTCCCTTGTTCCATTCGGCAAACACCTCATGCATCTCTGCCGCATCCATTCCCAGCAGTGATTTCATGATCTGGTAGGCTTCGCAGATAAGCTGCATATCGCCATATTCGATGCCGTTGTGCACCATTTTCACAAAGTGGCCTGCACCGTCGTTTCCAACCCAATCACAGCAGGGAAGTCCATCGACCTGTGCGGAGATGCTCTGGAATATCGGTTTCACGTGCGGCCATGCAAGTGCCGATCCCCCGGGCATAATGGAAGGCCCGTTGAGTGCGCCCTCTTCTCCCCCGGAAACACCGGTACCAATAAACAAAAGACCTTTGCTCTCAACGTATTTTGTTCTGCGAATGGTGTCGGGGAAATGCGAGTTACCCCCGTCGATAATAATGTCGCCTGGCTCCAGATGCGGTATCAACTGATCGATAAAATCGTCAACAGGTTTTCCGGCCTTAACCAGCATCATCACTTTTCTGGGGCGCTCCAAAGAGCTGACCAGTTCCTCAATGCTGTGAGCGGGAATGAAATTCTTTCCCTTGCCCCTGCCTTGTACAAATTTTTCAACTTTATCGACCGTACGGTTGTAAACAACAACGGTATAGCCGTTTCTTTCCATGTTTAACACAAGGTTTTCGCCCATTACGGCGAGACCAATTAATCCAATGTCTCCAAGCTTTTTCATTTTTCTATTTTTTATATTTCACAAAAACAATTTGGTGCAAGGACGGAAAATCCGAGTTTCTCAAATTTCTCTTCCAGTCCGGGCCATGAGTTATTAATAAGTTTTACCGAATAAGCCGAGGGTTCCCGCCTCAATCTGTAGCTGCCTCTCAGAGCTTCAAATCCCTCAACATCAGACCGTAGCGATGCATCGTCGATCATAACGTCGTAAGTTTGGGAGTATACTTCATGCAATATTTCAATTTCTCTCATTCCGGAACAATCAATTACAATTTGGTTGTTCTCGGGGGAGGGAATATTTCGGGG
>JAIFNN010000248.1:14667-22009 GCA_020047715.1 Bacteroidota bacterium
AGCCTGAACGCTCATCATGGTGCCATTGGCTTTCCCATCGGTTGAATAACCGGCAATATGAGGGCTGGCAATGGCTGATTGATTTAAGAGACTACTGTTGAGATTGGGTTCATTGTTCCATACATCCAGAACCAAGGCCCTGAAGTTGCGGTTACCGGATGTCTCGATAAGGTCCCCCTCATTCACCACCTCACCCCTTGAAGTATTTATAATGACGGCATTCTTTTTCAATCCCCCGAGAAAATCTTTGTCGGCCATGCCAAAAGTCTTATAAGGCCCCTCGAGGTTAAGCGGCACGTGAAAACTAACGATGTCGGCTTCTTGTTTTATTTTCCCGAGGGAGTCAAAACCATCCAAGCCTTCGGCAATAGCGCGGGGCGGATCGTAAAGCAGGACTTTCATTCCGAGCGTTTTGGCCGCTCTTGCGACTTTCGAGCCTACGTTGCCCACACCGATAACAGCCAGGCACATTTCTGCGAGGTTAAGCTTATGTTTCACCGCAAGGGATAAAAGGGCAGAAACCACGTACTGCTCAACCGATGAGGAGTTGCAGCCGGGAGCGTTGGTCCAGAAAATATTGTTCTTCTTGCAGTAAGCCGTATCAATATGGTCGTAGCCGATGGTGGCCGTGGCAATGAATTTAACCGGCGAGCCGTCCAGAAGAGATGCGTTACAAAGAGTACGTGTGCGAACGATCAGAGCATCGGCGTCCTTTACATCCGAGGGACTGATTTTTCCTCCGGGCAAATAAACGACTTCTGCATGTTCCTCCAGGGCTCCCCTGAGAAACGGAATCTTGTCGTCGGCAATAATCCTTATTTTCTTCATGAATTGTTGAATCTGTCTTCATAAGCCCACAAACCCAAAGCAGGGTTTGAGATGTAAAAAATCTCCTCTCCGCCGGGAAGGGTATTGAATCCGTCTTTGAGAACGGAGGGATTGTAAATCTTGCTCATTTCGCCGAGATTTCCAAAAGAATAGTTCACGGAGTTTATTTCCTCTTTGCTGAGGTTTCCGGGACAATAGGTAACATTGAAGCGTTTCTCCGTGGAGCCGTGAATAAGATGGGCCGCAGCGCTGAGGTTATTTTTCAGCTCCTCGTTTTTATTGGTTAGATCAAGGATTTCCGGGGTGTTTACATAACCATATTTCCGTATGAGCCGGTCGATTTCCTTGTCTTCGCCAAACTCCATGAGGCCCGGTGCAAGAACGATCAGTTCGCCGCCATCGTCAATAGCCATGCGGGTTCTGTAAATGCTTTTGTTCCCAAGCCAGGTACTCTTGAATTCGGATGGGTCGAGGTAGACCACAACTTTTTTCAAAGGTTTGGGGAGTTTGATGAAATTGACCTTCAGGGAAAGTTCTGCGGCCAGGTCGAAGCATTCTCTGTCATCTCCAACATAGATTCCGCGGGTTTTCAGAATGCCGTTTTCATCTTTTCCCAAAACAGTAAGCACATAGACAATCGGGAGGGACTTACCGAAATGGTCGGAGGCATAATCGAGTACTTTTCGCACCGGAGAGTCTGCCCTGCCCATGATTCGTTCCATTCCATAAGCGGCTCCGAGGAAATGGCTTTTGTTGATACCTTCGGCTCCGCCGGTGCCCACAAAAATGTTCTTGTTATGGTTGGCCATGCCGATAACTTCATGAGGAACCACCTGTCCGACCGACAAAATCAGATCGTGCCCACCGAAGGCCAGCAATTTGTTAACCTGTGCAGGCCATGAATAGTTTACACGGCCTTCGGAAACCTCATGCAGAAATTCAGCCGGAACTTCGCCCATGCTCACAACATCGTTTCTCCAATCGTGTTCTCTGAAAAGGTTTAAAGGAGTTTCACCAAACATATGGCCTATGTTGGCTGGTTTCATGGGAGTATGGGTTCCGAGGGCAGGCAGGATATCCATCATCTTTTCGCCATAATACTGCCATGCCATTTCGGTAATTTCCCCTGCCCTGCTGTGAAAGCGTGTGTAATCGGGAGGGATAGCAAGTACTTTCGACTTGTTTCCAAGTTTTGCCAAAGCCGCGAAAAGAGCCTTTTTAAGGTCTTCGTGCGACAAGTCGGTGGTTGTTGAACCTAGTGAATAGTATAGCATAAGGAAGTTTGGAGTTTGGAGTTTCGAGTTTGGAGTTTGGAGTTTGGAGTTTGGAGTTTGGAGTTTCGAGTTTCGAGTTTGGAGTTTGGAGTTTCGAGTTTGGAGTTTGGAGTTTAGAGTTTGGAGTTTAGAAGGTGGAATTTAGAATTTAGCGACAGATTCCTTATTAACCAGAAGTGTTAATTCTACCTTCTGAATTCTACCTTCTACCTTTCTTCTACCTTCTGAATTCCCCCTTCTACCTTCCTTCAGCGTTCTACCTTTTCCAAATAGGTTTTTCGGGTAGATAATTATCGAATTCGCTGATTAAAGATTTTTCGTAGTCACCGGCAAATGTTCCGGCAAAGAAACGGTTCAATCCCTCGTTATAAAAGCGTTCCCAGGAAGCCTCTTCATGTCCCGGGTTGATTGGGAAAAACAAAACGCCGTTGGAACGGGCCGCCTTGAAATCTCCGGGAGCATCGCCAATCATAAGGATTTTGTGATCGGGGTACTTGTTTTTGGCGGCTAGTGCAAGATGCTCGGTTTTTGTGCCGTATTCCTGACCCGCAATCATCCGGACCAGATGGTCGATATGGTTTTCTTTCCATTCACGTTCGAGAGCTTCGAGCGGCGTTTGGGAAACGACAAGAGCATCAGCCTTTTTGTTGAGCAGCTCAAGCGAATCCTGAACGAAAGGGAAAGGCGGCATTCCATAAACCATTTCACCAATGTCTTTGTTCACTTTTACCGACCATTCGTAGGTAAGCGATATCAGGGCGTTGTTTGCCTGTTTTTCAAACTTCTCCAAAGCCGGATTCCCCAGCTTGCTTTCGGCTTTTGTCCAATCGATCAAAGCTGTCATGTCGGGAATTTCCATACCTCGAGCTGCAACTTCAGGCCTTTCAGACAGTAGCCGCATGGTTTCGGTAAGTGCAAGAAAACGGTTGACACCACGATTTTTTGAGTACAGGTTCACAAACTCCCATGTTTCGCGGGCATATTTGGAGATTTTCTGCAATTCGAAATACCGGATTACATTTGGGCAAAAGCATTCTTTTTGTTTAATCTCCATAGTGTCGAAAGCGCAGCCATCGGAATCAATACCGATGAAAAACTCTTTTGTGGGTTGGAGGTTACGAAGGGTGTCTTGGGGGTTGATCATGAGTTATTGTTTTGATGTTTTGGTTTTTGGGTGATTGGGTGATGTCGTGACGGGGTGACGGGGTGATGGCGTGAAGAGGTGACGGGGTGACGGGGTGACGGGGTAAAATCCTCACATCGTCACACCATTACGTCGTCACACCATCTCGCCATCACGCCATCACGTCATCTCGCCATCACGTCACATACATACTATTTCCCTTCCGGCACATAGTTACTAAGTTTCTTGTCGGCAAAAATGGGTTTGAACTGTGTAAATCGCTGGCGTCCGTTGATAAGGGGAACGCTTACCCAGTCCTCTCCTATTAAAGGCCGCACATAATTCAGAAAATCATCGGTAACATCGACTCGTGAAGGACTTATCCATTTTTCAGGGAAATTCCGCTCTGAAAGCGCCACCTTTTCAAGAGGCACTTTATCATAGTAGACGTTATAGATGAATCCCGGTGAGCGGAGGATGGTAGCCATCCAGCCATTTCCGTCGTTCACTGCAATATCTACAGCTTTTTGCCCTACTTTGTAGGCTTCGTCCAAATCGACAGTAGATGCATAGATGATGGCATCGCGCTGATCCGTGCCCATCACCTGTCCGCGGGCAGAGCCCTGGGCCTTGAGTCCAACAGCATTAAGATGGTTAACAACCGATTGGTAAACCGATAATTTACTTGAGCCGAAGGAGGTATGTCCAAAGGCATCTTTCACTTCACCGATTTCCCCAACATCGAAACCCTCGGAGACAACAACGATGCAGCGTCCGTCGTGTTTGAGCTGGTCATTTACATTGTCGGTCATTTCGGCAAGGCTGACATTCGACTCGGTAAGATAGATCTGCAAGGGGATTTCCCTCTTAGGATCTGCAAGACGCGAAGCTGCAGGAATATAGCCTATTTTGCGACCCATAGCCTGTATAACAAGCACAGGATCGGCGGGCGATGAGCCCATATTTTCCTCGTTTGCGTTCTGGATAATATGCGACCAGTACCGGGCCACGCTTCCGTAGCCAGGGGTATGGTCGATCAGTTTGAATTCACTGTCGCCCACGTCATTGTCGATTGTTTTGGGCACACCAACAGCGATAATATCCAATCCTTTGGTGCGGGCCATCTCGCTGACTTTAAAGGCCGTGTGTTGCGAATCGTTTCCCCCGATATAAAAGAAATATCCGATATCGTGAGCCCGGAAAACCTCCATGATACGTGCGAAATCCTTCTCCTGGTGGTTTTTGAGCTTGTACCTGCATGTGCCGATGGATCCTGCTGCCGGAGTGACGCGAAGAAGGGCTATTTCCTCTTCATCTTGAGCGGTTAGGTCCAAAAGCTCCTCTTTAAGAACTCCCTCGATACCATGCCATCCGGCATAAACTTTCCCGAAGGTTTCGGGGAACATTTTACAGGTATCGATAATACCCCTAAGGGAACTGTTTATAACCGGGGATGGACCTCCAGATTGCGCCACGATTACATTTTTTGGTTTTTTTTGCATGTTTTTCAAATCAAAGTGCATAAATGAGTTAAAATTGGGACTTCAGATTAGCCAATATATTTTCCATTTCAGCTTCAGTTATTGAACCGTTCATACCCAATAATTTAATCGCCTGCTTAATTGTTGAACAGTAGGAATATTTGTATGTATCCGATAGTTCCTGCTGATACAGATGTATAATTGCCGTTTGCCCGGGTTTGTCAATCAGGTGCACATTAACAATACTTACCGGCAAAATCCTCTTTCTGATTTCCTTTAGACTTTCAAAATTTTTAAATGCCTCTTCAAATCGGGATATTTCTCTCAGATCGGTTAATACTTTTATTAATCCTTCAAAACTCTTCGCTTGAATTGTGTCAACAAAAAGCATATAATCTTCAGTTGACCATTCTCCCTTGTATTTTTGAACTAATAACTTTTCCGTATCGAGGTACTGATATTGAATAATCATAGTCTCTTTTTGAGATGAAAGGTGAATAACAGAAGCTTATACTCCGCCGTAAGCGCTATAACCTCCATCGACCGGGATGCAAATGCCTGTAACGAACTTTGAGATGTCGGATACCAGGAAAAGCACGGCTCCCTGGAGGTCTTCCGGCTCACCGAATTTGCCCATGGGCGTACTGGCAATAATTTTATTACCGCGGGCAGTGAGATTGCCTGTTTTTTCATCGGTAAGGAGAAACCTATTTTGATTTGTCAGGAAAAAGCCTGGAGCAATTGCATTTACCCGAACCCCTGTTTTTGCAAAGTGTACAGCCAGCCATTCGGTGAAATTATTAACAGAGGCTTTAGCAGCTGAATAGGCAGGGATTTTCGTGAGAGCTTTGTAAGCGTTCATGGAAGAAATATTCAAAATCGTTCCTTTCCCCCTTTTCACCATATTTTCTCCGAAGACCATTGAAGGAAGAACCGTACCGATAAAATTCAGGTTAAAGACTTTTTGAAAGCCATCCATTTTCAAACCAAAGAATGTTTCGTCAAGCTTGTCCATATTGGATGCGTTCACCTCTTCCTGTTTGGTGGTTGCATCGGGGGAGTTGCCTCCTGCCCCGTTGATGAGGATATCGACAGGTCCCAGTACCGCTTCGATTTTGGCAGCAGCGGCTATCAGAGAATCCTTGTCAAGTACGTTGCAGGCAAGTCCAGCACATGTATTGTTAAATCGCTTGTTCAAGTTTTCCGCGAGTGCAACTGCAACCTCTTCGCGTATGTCGAGAATAGCGATCTTAACCCCTGCTGAGGAAAGAGCCTCAGCTATTGCAGTACCAATAACGCCACCTCCACCGGTAATCACGCATACTTTGCCTTGTAAATCGGAAAATGAGTTGTTTGCCATAGTTAAAATTTGTATTTATAATCGTAATAATCAATATTATCCTTGTTAATAATTTCGATTGGCATATGCTGAACCGGATCGACATTACTCCGCAGCACAATAAGGTTAAACAATGTCATAATTCCCTTATATGCTTGTTCGGCAGAACGCTGACTGATCAGGAATGTGATACAACCATCTTTAAGAGCAGCAACATTGGCGGGTAACAAATCATATCCGATGAGGTGAACTCCCTTTATATTTTTTGATTTCAGGTATTGTGCTACTTTATATACACGGGAGTTACTAACGAAAATCCCATTCACCTTCAGATGGGAAAAGGATCGATCCAGTTCCTCCACCAACTTTTCATCGGCAGAATGGTTTGTGTCAATTGTATGAAGCCGGATGTCCTGATCGGGATGCTCTTCAAAGTACTTGCGGAATCCGTTTTCCCTAAGGATTACGTGATTATAGTTGTCTTTCCGTGCCGCCAGGTTAATTATCAGAACGTCGGCAGGGATTTTAAGTCCAAAATGCAGCAATCGCCCCGCCAAGTATCCACTCTGTGCAGCGTCCTGACCGATGTAACTGTTTACCTCAGCCTCCTCGATATTGGAATTAAACAGCGCCACAGGGATCTTTCGAAGTTGGCATTCGCGGATAAACTTAAGACTATCGTCAAGAAAAACTGGGGCAAAGAGGATTCCGTCCGGGCGGTCGGCCAGCAGGTCAAAAGCCTTTGCCGCGAAAGAGTCACGGTCAAACTGGTTGAAAAGGTACCTTTTGATCTTCACGTTAAAACGATCGACCTCCAAAATTGCCCGATCAATTCCTCCATTTGGGGCGCTCCAGAAGTCAGTTCCGTCTGCGGACACGGGCATTATAACTGAGAAGAGGTAGGTTTTTTTGGAGGTAAGCGCCTGAGCAACAATGTCGGGGTGGTAGTCGGATTTATTGAGTATCGACTGTACTTTTTTACGAGTTTCCTCGGAGACCTCACCACGGTTATGTATCACGCGATCAACAGTTCCTGAGGAAACGCCCGCAAGCTTGGCTATATCTTTTATTCTTACGCTCAAAATATTGTTTATTTAAAACCACCCAAATGGCAGGTGAGAATTATTTTCAGCAAAACTATACAAATATTCATAAATAAAACTATTTTTACAAAATATTCGTGTTCGAACACGGGTTTTTTTTAATACGTGACGGGGTGACGGGGTAACGGGCATAGCCGTCAACCTAAGGGATTTTTTTAATGCATGTAATATAGGGGGGTATGTCAAACCCTAGT
>JAIFNN010000100.1 GCA_020047715.1 Bacteroidota bacterium
CCGGAAAACCTGCGCAGCCAGGCAGCCAAACGACTGGCTGATAATATTCAAAGCTATGGGAATCACCTTACTACGGGCTTTTTGGGGACACCGTATCTTTGTCATGTGCTAACCCGTTTCGGGTACAACGATTTGGCCTTCAAGCTTTTGCTGCAGGACACGTACCCATCATGGCTGTACCCTGTTAAAAACGGCGCTACCACGATCTGGGAACGTTGGGATGGGCAAAAACCGGATGGCACTTTCCAGAATGCCGGAATGAACTCTTTCAATCATTATGCCTATGGAGCTATTGGAGATTGGATGTATAGGATTCTTGCAGGTATTGATACCTACGAGGATGGGGTAGGTTATAAGCATAGCAGAATCAAGCCTTATATCGGGGGAGGGTTTACCAATGTTTCATCCAGCCTGGAAACGTATTATGGGACACTAAGCAGCGAATGGAAAGTGGAAGGAAGGAAAATAATCCTGAATGTTCAGATTCCCCCAAACACCACATCAACGCTGTATTTCCCTGTCACCGACCACAAGCTTATTTCAGAGGGAGGAAAACCGCTTTCGTCGATTAATGAAATCGTTGTTGAGGCAAATGAGGAAGGATATGTTGTTATTAAACTGGGGTCGGGAAGGTATAGCTTCACGTATTAATGCCTTGGTTTTACTTAGGGAGGAATTGTAAAAATTGGGTATTGCAATAAATCAATACCCAATCATTTTGAACGGAATAACCGTCATCGTTCCATAGGTTTCGCCAGCTTCCATCATCTCCTCGTCGTCTTCCTCGTAATACCAGTTTACCAGGATGTCGAGATTCGCTTTTTTAATGGGCTCCAACTTTTTAAAGATATCAAGGATGCATTTTGACGAGCTGGTGTTGAAATGCTCCAATTTGATATTAATTGTGGTTTTTTCAGGTGGATTATTAGAATACTGTTCTACCCATTCGATCAAAGGTTTGTAAAACTGGGACGAGTTCTCCGGATTCGATCTGCCTTTAATCTCAATAATGCCGTTTTCACTGTCGGAAATAATGGTCGGAGTTTTTAATGTACCGGGGATTGAAATGGATTCCATAATGATGAATTAAATTTTTTCTTTAACAATAGTAAAATTACATTAAAAACTTTTAATAAAACAAGAGATTGCAACGATTTCCGTCAAAATGTCGGATTCGCTGATTAATGCTGAGTATTTTCGGATGTTAAGGTCTTAATTCCAAGGGTTTTTTATGGTAAGCAGTAACTTACCTTGGCCGCGATCCTTCTGAAACACACTTATTCGTACTTTAAAGTAACTGCCGGATTGATCATTGATGCCTTGAATGCATGTGCCAGGGTGATCAGCAGTGCGATAAAAAGGGTAGCAAGTCCCGAAATTGCAAAAACATACCATTCCGGCTCGATATGTTTCGAGAAATTATCGAGCCAGCTGACAAGCCAAAAATACGCTGCCGGCCAGCTGATAAGGTTTGCGATGAGAATAAGTTTTATGAATTCGCGCGAAAGAAGGCCGTTGATGTTTGAAACATCGGCTCCATGGACCCTTCGTATGCATATTTCTTTGGTTTTCTTCTCCACAAGGAAGCTGGTGAGTCCTACCAGGCCCAGACAGGCAATAACCAGGGCCAATATGGTAAGCAGGAGTGAGATTTTGCTGAATTTGTCTTCGTTTTTGTAAGAGTCATCCAGTTTGTCTTCAAAAAAGAAATACTCAAAAGGGCGGGTAGGTGAAATTTCCTCCCATTGGGTTCGGATAAAGCGAAGCAGTTCCTTGTAATTGTCGGTATTCACCCTGATGGCGATATACCTTGTTAATCCGGCTGCGCCCCTTGGGTTTCCCATCATATCGATCACGAAATCGCGCACGGGCGCATGAAGGGAGAGCGCGTTAAAATCCTTGAAAACGCCAATAACCGTCTCTTGCCCGTCGCTTCGGATTCGTTTTCCTATGGCTTCCTCATTGGTCCAACCGAGGTTTTTGGCCATTGTTTCGTTGATCAGTATCGAGTGCAGGGTGTCATCGGGGTAATCTGCCGAAAATCCCCGACCGGCTGCCAACTCAATGCCAAAGGTTTCAATGAACTCGTCTCTAACCACGAAAGCCGGGTAGTAGTAGAAATTAGCTTCATCATGGCCTTCAACGAAAAAGGGTCGGGTATTATGGTTTACGCCCAGAATGTCCTCCATCCCTGTAACATACAAGATGTCTTTATTGGCTTTAAGTTTTTCCGCAAAAAGGTCATAGTTTATGGAAAGGTTTCGAACGGCAGGAAGCACAATGACATGGTCTTTTTTGTATCCCAAGGCTGCGTTCTTCATGAAATTGAGCTGTTTGTAAACGCTAAGCGTGCCGATTATAAGTGCGATAGAAATTGAAAACTGAAAAACCACCAGCACTTTTCTGGCCGTTCCGCTTTTACTCCCCTGAAGAAGATTGCCCCGCAGACGTGAGGTGTCGAGGGAGGAAAGAAAAAATGCCGGGTAGGATCCCGAGATCAGTCCAACCACGATTACCAGTCCAAGGGCAAAAAGAATATTCTGGGGCTGGAGGAATATTCCTCCGTCGATATTTTTACCAGTGAAATCGTTGAAAGAGTTCAAGAGAAACTCCACGGCTGAAGCAGCAAAGATAAAAGCAAGGAAGGTATGCAGGCTTGCTTCGAATAGAAATTGGAGGGCTAGTTGTCGGCGGTTAGCCCCCAACACCTTTTTCAAGCCGATCTCTCGGGCTCTTCCCGCAGAACTGGCTGTTGCCAGATTCATGAAGTTGATGCAGGCCAGAAGCAGCACGAAAATAGCAATACCGGTTAATATCCGTACATAAATTATGTTACTGTTGGGGTGCATCTCATATTCGTGCTGCGATTTGAGATGGATGTCGGTCAGAGGCTGGAGGTTCAGGGTAATGTCCTGATCCCTGAAATCGAAATAATGTTCCCTGATAAACTGTGGAAAATTGGCTTCCAGGGCTTCGGGCTTCACCTTGTCGTGAAGCACAATGTACGTCCAACAAGGATTCCAAATCCAGGTGCGGGGCAGTGAGCCACCTCCAAATTGCCTGAATGTGGAAAGCGAGGCGAGTATATCAATGTTAAGATGCGTCTGTGTAGGCAGATCCCTAAAGACTCCGGTTACTTCCGCATTGAAACCTTCCTCAATGCGCAAAACCTTGCCCAATGCCGGTTCTTGGCCAAAATACCGCCGAGCTGTGGACTCCGATAAAACAAGGGTTCCCGGCCTGTCGAGTGCGGTATTGATGTCCCCTTCCAAGAAGGAAAAAGCAAAAACGTCAAAAACAGTGGAGTCGGCCATGTAAAACCATTCTTCGTTGAATTTTACAATGTCGTCTTCGTTTTTCACGTATTCGAAAAGAAGGGTGGAGACCTGAAGATCAAACAAACGACACATGGTTTTGATCATATCAGGGTAAGACTCCTGCAGTGCCTCTCCCTCGGGAAAAGAAAGAGTGGCAGCGTCCTCATTCACATTGTTGGCGTTGTAAAGGCGGTTTACCCGATAAGTGTTTTTCGCGTTTTCATGGAACTTGTCGTACTTCAGCTCATCAGTTACATAAATAATGATGAACATAAAGCTCGCCAGCCCAAGAGCCAATCCTAATACGTTAATCAGTGCATAATTAAGATGCTTATAGGCATTTCGCAGCGCCACCAGGAAGATATGTCTGAACATGGGCTTGGCAATTAGGTTGATGATGCTGGTATAAGCCTCAAAATTCCTACCAATGAATGTAATATGCTAGTAATCAAATTTATGATTTGTTTTTGCATGCCTGGGGAGGATTAAAATATGCCCTTAATCGAACGGGGGGTGTTCGCTTTCGGACATAGCAAAAGCAAAGCGGTTACAGGAAAAATCATAATATATCTTTCGAACCGGATTTTGAGATTGGGCAGGCGAAATGGTGATTGGGTAGAAACGGATAAGCTATCCCAGGTTCCGGGAGGCCATAAACCGATCGTAGATATAGAGAGATACTACAGCAAGAATTCCGATTCCCATAAGAACACCCCCGAATAACCAGGGATGATAGGTGTCCCATAGGATTTCGTTCAAGCCTGCCTCATCAGTTTTCAGGAATTTCATGGCATAAAAGAAGATCTCGTCATTCGAGAGCTTTGGGTTTTCCCCAAGTTGAGGGAGAAGTCGTTTAACCATTTCGTATTTGTCGGCCAAAAGGTTGTAGACTCCACCGGCAATAAATCCCCCGAAAAAATTACCCAGAGCAATAGGGAGGAACTGGGTGCCCATGTACAGCGCGGCTTTATCCTTGGGGGCAATCCTGCTGATATATTCCAGGATTTTCGGGGAAAAGGTCATCTCCCCGAACGAGAAAATCAGGATGGAAAAGAGCGTGAAAAAGGGATTTCGGGTAAGCACAGAGGCTGTAAGCCCAATTGCGTTAATGAGAATCCCGAAGGTCATGGATTGCAGGGGTCGGATTTTCATTATAATTGTGCTGACGATGATTTGGAATAGCACAATAAACATGGCATCCATAGCAATAATCTTTTCGGTGAGGATAATTCCGTTTTCGGTTCCTACGGCTTCAGCAAACGCCGGGGAGATTGAATGCAAGGCGTTGTAAAGCGGAGCGGTGTTCACCCATTGCTCCATAAATACCGGAAGACTGTAGAAGTATTGCCAGTATACCGTCCAGGCAGCAGAAAGGATGAGAAGAAAAACCACAAAGCGGAGGTCCTGCAAAACGATGAAGATGTTTTTGAAGACGGTGGCAAGGCTTTTCATCACGGAGTCGGAATTCATCTGTCGGCCCGGCTCGCGGAAGAAAATCAGTACTATTAGCAGGTTGACGAGGATAGCACCCGACGACATCAGAAAGACATAGTTCCAGCTTATCTCGCGGAGTTCGGAAGCCATGAGAGGGCCAATCAATCCCCCGATATTAATAATCACATAAAAAATTCCAAAACCCAGAGAAGAGTTGCTTTCATTCGTGGTGCGGGCTATTGTGGCCGAAATAATCGGTTTGAAGAGGGCTGCACCGATGGCCACATAGAAGAAAGTGACAAACACCGAGCTGAAGGAACTTACCTGTCCCATGAGATAATACCCGCTTGAAAGGATAAGGAAGGAAATAATGAGTATTTTTTTGTAACCGAACTTATCGGCGATGGCGCCGGTGATAACCGGCAGAAAGTATAGAATAGCGTTCACAATGCCCATGATCATTCCTTTCTCGACTTGTGTAAAGCCCAAGGCCCCGGTTTCGGGGGAGTTGGTAAGATAAAGGGCCAGAAGGTTAAAAATACCATAATAGGCCAGACGCTCAAAAAGCTCAAGGGTGTTGGCAGCCCAGAAGGTGCCGGGGAAGGAACGTACTGTGGATGTGAATCGGCTCATAGTGTTCTTTTATGCAAATCGGTATTGCAAATTCAGATTGGCATAAAAATACTAAGGATTTATTAGAATAAAGTCTGTATACAGGTAAAATCAAGCTAAAATGCAATTTTCAAATTCCCCAATTTTCATATTGTCTCATTTTCAAATTTTCAAATTGATTCCTTCACCACAATAACAAGATTCCAATCTTTTTTCTACCTTTCAGTCCCTTTATATATTAATCGTATTAAGCTTAATACTTATCTGATGAAAAAATTATCGCTTATTCTTGTTCTTGCAATTCTTTCATTTATGAACCTTTCAGCTCAGGTTCCAGTTCAAAAACCTTCAGATTTTTTTGGATTTATGCCGGGAAGTGATCGAAACGTCTTCGGATACGATCAGCTTATCGGATATCTGAAGCAATTGGATACAGGGTCAGACCGCTTGCTTATGAAGGAAATTGGTAAATCTCCCCTGGGAAAGAAAATGTATATTGCCTTTATTTCTGATCCTTCAAATCTTTCAAACCTGGAAGAACTGAAGTCAATAAACAAAGAGCTGGCTCTGAATGATAAACTTTCAGATCAGCAGCAGGCTGACTATATCGAAAAAGCTAAAGTTTTTGTGCTTTCAACCATGTCAATGCACTCCACTGAAGTTGCTCCGGCACAGGCGGTTCCACTTATGGCGTATGATTTATGTACCACCACCGATCCTCTCAAATTGAAATGGATGTCTGAAGTTGTATTGATGATTGTACCAAACCATAACCCCGATGGAATGGATATGATAATCGATTATTACAACAAGAACAAAGGAACGAAATACGAGGGAGCCGATATGCCGGGGGTATATCATAAGTATGTAGGTCACGATAACAACCGCGATTTTGTAATATTAAGTCAGGAAGACACAAAAGCAATTGCCAGAATCTACAATCTGGATTGGTTTCCTCAGGTGTTTGTAGAGAAGCACCAGATGGGATCAACTGGTCCCAGGTATTTTGTTCCGCCAAACCATGACCCTATTGCCGAAAATATAGATGAAGGAATATGGACTATGGCTGGAATCTTTGGCTCTAATCTGATAAATGATATGACAGCAAACGGATGCGCCGGTGTTTCCCAACATTATTTGTTCGATGATTACTGGCCGGGATCCACTGAAACCTGTATTTGGAAAAACCTAATTGGTTTCCTTACCGAAGCTGCGAGCGTTAAAATCGCCTCTCCGATATATATTGAGCCTACCGAACTCAAGGTAGGAGGGAAGGGCCTTTCAGAATACAAAAAGAGTGTCAACATGCCTCTTCCATGGGAGGGAGGATGGTGGAGACTGAGCGATATTGTAAAATATGAGGTCGTTTCCATGGAATCCATTCTCAAGACGGCATACAACCATCGCCTCGAGATTCTGAAATTCCGGAATGACATCTGTCGGAAGCAGGTTTTGCTCGGTAAAACCACTCCCCCGTATTATTATATTATGCCTGCTTCTCAGAACGATCCGGGCGAGCTTGTGTATATTGTTAATTTGATGAAGGAGCATGGAATCAATGTTTACCGGCTCAAAGAGAATGTACTGGCTGGCAACCTGGCGTTTTCGGCCGGTGATGTGATTATACCTCTGGCTCAGCCTTTCAGGGCATTTATTAAAGAAGTGATGGAAAAACAGGTCTATCCCGTGCGTCATTATACTCCCGGTGGAGAAGTAATCAAACCTTATGATATTGCCAGTTGGTCCTTACCCCTTCACAATGGGGTTAAATCCTTTGAAATCAAGGAACTTATTGAAGGGATGGACAATAATATGGAAGAAATAAAAGGGGTGTTTACCATGAATACAGATCCCGGAAAACATCCTTTTCTTGGATTGCCGGTAACATCGAACGAAAGTTTTAAGCATGCCTTTAAGGTAGCATCCAGGGGCTCTTCTGTCTGGCGAACCAAAACCGATGTGCTTGTCAATGGTAAAAATTTGCCAGCCGGAAGCTTTATCATCGAAACCCCTGCTGATGAAAAAGCACGCAAAGTTCTGCTTGAATCAATGACCATTACTCCTATTGGAATGGATTCGAAGAACGATGCAGTTGCCTTAGAAATTCCGTCAATAGCTGTTATGGAATCATGGTTTCATGATATGGATGCAGGATGGTTGAGGTTTGTATTGGATTCTTACTACATTCCCTATAAAGTGCTGCGTCCGGCAGATATATTGACAGAGGACCTGTCCAAATTGGACCTTATTATTTTTCCCGATGAGAACAAAACGATTCTGATGGAAGGCAAAATGAAAAGAGGGGAGTCGTATTATGTGGCATCTTATGATCCTGAGTATACAAAAGGAATGGGAAAGGAAGGCCTGGGAAAATTATTCAAATATTTAAACGATGGCGGCAAGATACTAGCATGGGGCGAATCGGTTAGCCTTTTTGAGGGTTACCAGACCATACAGATCGATAAGGAAACGAAGGAGGAATTTCAACTTCCGTTCACAGATCTTTCTGATAACTTGCAAAAGGCAGGAGTTTATTTCCCTGGTTCACTTGTTAGAATGAAGCTTAACGGCGATTCTCCCGTTACACTTGGTATGCCTTCTGAAACAGCTGTTTTTTATCGTGGGAAACCTGCGTTCGCGACCTCAATTCCGGTCTTCGACCTCGACCGGCGTGTTTTAGGCATTATTCCAGAAGATAATATTCTGCTTAGCGGATATGCTGAAAATGAAGAGAAGCTGGCAAATACTCCGATCCTGATCTGGCTGAAGAAGGGAAAAGGTCAGATGGTGCTCATGGGATTCAGTCCGCAGTTCAGGGCATCAACCCATACAACTTATAAGTTGTTGTTTAATTCCATACTTCTGTAATTGGAGGTGCGGTTGAGTTTTTTAACGGGGGATTTTAAATTATCTGTTTGACTTAAAAAATACAGGTATTACCTGGTGGACCAGAGTTAATTGAGAGCACTGCAAATAATCTGATAGAAATACTATTTTTACGGAATGAACGAATGGCTCATTTATTTATGAACAGAACGAAACAAAAACCAAATAGAATATGAAACCAACACAATCAAGAAGAGATTTCATTCGCATGTCTGCAGCAGGCGTAGCAGGAGCTGTTATACTCACGCAATACGGCTGCATTCCTAAAGCCGGCAGTACTGAAAAAGCTGCTGTTGTTGACCCGAAGTCATTTGGTCTGGGCTTGCAACTTTATACTATTCGCGACGCTATGGCCGCAGATGTTCCGGGATCGCTCAAAAAGGTCTCGGAAATAGGATACCAGCAACTGGAACTTGCAGGCTATGCCAATGGCAAGTTTTATGGATACGACCCCGTGGAGTTCAGAAAATTGGTAGAAGGTCTGGGAATGGAGATTCTCAGCAGCCACACCCAGGTGGAAGCTCAGGGGATTACCCTCGAAAACGCAACAAAAATGGCCGAAGATCACGCGAAGCTGGGTGTGAAATACTGCATTCAGCCCTGGGTTGTTGAAGAAGCAAGGACAAGTATTGCCAGTTACCAGAAAATGGCTGCCGACTGGAACAAAGTAGGAGAGATCATGAAAACATATGATATCCAATTTGGCTATCACAATCATAATTTCGAGTTCGATACTATAGAAGGCAAGGTTCCCTATTACGATGTGTTTATGGTTGAACTGGATCCCTCTTTGGTTACAATGGAGATCGACCTGTTCTGGGTAACCAAAGCAGGACAAAATCCCGTTGAGATGTTTAACAGATATCCCGGCAGATTCCAACTATTCCACATGAAAGATATGTTTACCCGCGAAGAACCTTTCTTTCATACCAACACAAAAGATTTCGCTCCGGTTGGTGAAGGTTTTATAGATTTTAAAGCGATTTTGGCAGCAAAAGAAACTGCAGGAATGAAATATATGATTGTTGAGCAGGATCGCACTGAAGATGGGAAACCATTTGAGGCGATTCAGAAAAGCATGACAAATTTAACCACTAAAATTCTTGCCTGATCGATTTTGTTAACTCGAGAATCCTTCAGTGTTGAGAATAATAAAATGTAATAAACCAATGCCTTGACATCAGTGAAATCCAGTCAGGGCATTGGCTATTTGAAGGGCAAGCTTTTATTTATAATGATGCAAGTGCCTTATCGTAATCAGGCTCCTGAGTGATTTCAGGTACCTGTTCTGTATAGATTACCTTCTTGTTTTCGTCAATTATTACAACTGCCCTTGATAGCAATCCGGCCAAAGGTCCATCGTTGATGGTCACTCCGTAATTCTTGCCAAACTCCGGGGAGCGGAACACGGAAGCTGAAACAACGTTAGTGAGTCCTTCCGCACCGCAAAAACGGCTGTGGGCAAAAGGAAGATCCATAGATACGCACAATACCACGGTGTTCTTCATATTCTGGGCTTTTGCATTAAACTGGCGTACAGATGCAGCACAGGTTCCGGTGTCGATGCTTGGAAATATATTCAGGACCACGCGCTTTCCAGCGTAATCGGATAATTGTGTCTCGGAAAGATCTGTTTTGGTTATTTTAAACTCGGGAGCTGCTGTTCCTTTGACAGGAAGGTTTCCGATAGTTTTTACGGGATTGCCTTTTAATGTAATGTTTGCCATTTTTTTAGTTTTTGTTATTTTAAGTCATTAAACAATTTTTCAGGCCTATTGTTCGATTAATTGCTCTCAGGTCTTCCTCTCATAAAACCATGCCGTCTTGGTTTCCAGGTCGTCAAATGTGTAAAGTTCTCTATCTCTGTTTTCTCTGAAAAAGCTTAGCATGGCGAAATCGCCGATACACATAATGTTATGAAGCAGCAGCATTGTTAGGATTGCGAGCCTCAGCTCAATGCCCCCAAATATAATAAAGGGAATCGAGGCAATATTGATGATTGCAAAAGGGAACAGGGCAATCAGATTGAAGCCTTTTCTTCCGGCGACAAAATTCTCAGCTGTGGCATAGAAAATCATCTGTTTGAAATCAGCACCGAATTTAATTTTTCTTGCTCCGATTAACAAAAAGGCCAGAGCGTGCAATCCTTCGTGAAAGGGAATGATGATAATACTCCCGGCCAGCGTTCCCCATCCGAAGTAAACCATGAAGGAATTGAAGGTTAAGGTTTCTTCCGCAAAACCATTTATGGATAGGGCTGCAAGAAAGCCGATGAGGATTGTGTTGATGAAATAGTAGAACAGAGTATAAGCGTTCCGGAGTCTGATATGCTCCAGCACAAAGAAGATGATTTCATCGAACCTAAGCTCTTTTACCGGACGATAGTTTCCACTCTCCTTAACCTCTGCTACGCTAAGTTTCTTGGATTTCATTTTTCGGCTTATTTATCCTTTATTACGTAGTCGTAGGTAGAAGCATTTTGAGCCATCCTGAAATACTGATTTGCAACGGAGAGGTTTTTCTTGTGGCGGTGGTACCTTCCAAGGCCCATCCATGCCAGTGCATTGTAGGGGGATCCGGCAGCCCCATATTTCTCTGAAAGCTTAAGGGTTTTGGTGTATTCGGCAAAAGCCAACTCATAGTCCAGCCGGTATTTTTCCGCCAGCATCCCTTTATACAAGTGAAATTCCATTTTGGCAAAATCACCCGGAAGTTTCGAAAGGTTATTCACCACAATTTCTGCCATTGCATATTGTTTTGAAAAAATCAATATCTCCGCATATTTTCCTACATATACAGGATTTCTTGGAAATTCCCTGTAAAGCCCGGATGCATAAACGGATGCTTTCGAGGGATTTGATTCATACGACAGGTAAAGATGTGTAAGAAAGCTGCGCGCCTCGTTTTTCACATAAATAGCGTTTTCGGCGCAATATTGGAGCTGAAGCAAGCCCTCTTTTTTGTTCCCCGCATGAAACAGCAGCACAATGGGTTTATAGGCAGGGTGTTTTTCGGGGTAGGCTTCAATATAATAGTTGTAAAGCCCTGTAGTGAAATAGAATTCGTTGAACTGGTCTTTAAGTTCCATTCCTCGAATTGTTTGTCGGTAAAGGGAATTGAGATAGGGGAACACTTTGCCCGGCTTTTCGTTATCAGCCCAATACTGAGAATACAAGGCTCTTGCAAAGAGGTCGAAAAACAAGCCTTCAAGACTTTCCGGGTCTTTTTCGAGCATTTGCTTTCCTTTCTCCGTTGTTTCTTCCAAAAGAGCAAGAAAAGTCTCCGACTTTGGGTGTGTGGGTGTAAGGGGGAAGTTTTCCCAAAAAATATTCAGTGCTTCCAAAAATAAAATCACTGGGTGGTTGGGAATCTCCTTTTTAAGCTCATTCAAAACTCCACGGGCTTTGGTGAAATCGGTGCTGTAGGTATAATGAAGCTCAGCCTTAATTTTTTCGAGAAGCTCGGGGTGTTCCAGCAATCGGATCTGGCTATTGCCAATTTGGGTAAGGAATGAAAAGACTAGCAAGATCCAGATTTTTTTCATGGTGGGAGCTGAAAGTTAAGAATGTTCAAAAATACGCATTTCTATTGTTATCTCAAGGGGATTGGTTTACAATGGCCTTAGCTTTTCATAACTCCAAGACTATCCATTGTGCTTTTTCCCTATCCTTAAAATTACTAATTTAGCCATCTGAACCAAATTATAAAATGATACAGATAGACAACAAACTGGTGAGCCTGGATCTTTTTGAGAAGAAGTTCGTTTGCAACCTCGATGCCTGCAAAGGTGCATGTTGTGTGCATGGAGACGCAGGAGCACCTTTGGAGGAGGATGAGCGGGGGATTCTGGAAGACGAGTATGACAATTTCAAAGATATGCTTTCCCCACAGGGAAGAAACGCCGTTGAAAAAGAAGGCAAATGGGTAGCCGATGGGGATGGCGACTGGGTGACGCCCTTAAATAATGGTAAAGAATGTGCCTATACTGTTTTTGAGAATGGAATTGCCAAATGCGGAATTGAGATGGCCTGGATGAAGGGAATGACAAGTTTTCACAAGCCGGTTTCCTGTCATTTGTATCCTATCCGAATAACCAAGCTCGGCAGTCATATAGCCTTAAATTATCATTCCTGGATTATCTGCCAGCCTGCTCTCATATTGGGCCAAAAGACCGGTATTCCTGTATATCGGTTTCTGAAAGATCCTATCATCAGGGCTTTTGGCCAGGACTTTTATAACGAGATGGATGTAGTAAATCAGGCGCTGAAAAACCAAAACGGAGCCGAAAAGGGTGAGGGCTGATTGTTATATTTGTCGCCTCTGCTTCTTAACATGACTGCCGACTTAGAATTTGCTTCCTATTTCCCTAATTTTGCAATCTAAATTAAAACCATAAAAGATGAGTGTATATAAATCGTATATCGAAGGGAACAAAGACAGGTTTCTTGAGGAGTTGTTTGGTCTGATACGCATTCCTTCAGTTAGTGCAAAGCCGGAGAACAATCTCGATATGATCAAAGCCGCTGAGTACATTAAATCAGGACTTTTAGCCGCTGGTGCTGATAAAGCAGAACTGAAACCTACCAAAGGCTTTCCGGTTGTATATGCCGAAAAAATTATTGATGCCTCCAAGCCAACGGTTTTGGTTTACGGACATTATGACGTGCAGCCCGCAGAGCCACTCGATCTCTGGAAATCGCCTCCCTTTGAGCCTGAGGTGAGAGAGGGTAAAATTTTTGCCCGTGGTGCCGACGACGACAAAGGTCAGATGTTTATGCATGTGAAAGCCTTCGAGATAATGAATCAGACGGGCACTTTGCCTTGTAATGTAAAATTCATGATCGAAGGGGAGGAGGAGATTGGTTCCCCCAGCCTTAAAGAATTCTGCAAAGAGAACAAAGAACTTCTCAAAGCCGACATCATCCTTATTTCAGATACCACGATGATTGCAAGCGATATACCTTCTATTACCGTTGGCTTGCGAGGCTTAAGTTATTTTCAGGTTGAGGTAACAGGACCCAACCGCGACCTGCACTCGGGACTTTACGGGGGAGCAGTTGCAAATCCTGCCAATGTTCTTTCCAAAATGATAGCTTCGCTTACCGACCAGAACAACAAGATAACGATTCCCGCTTTTTACGATGATGTGATTGAGGTAAGTGATGAGGAACGCAAAGAGATGGCCAAGGCTCCTTTTAATC
>JAIFNN010000183.1 GCA_020047715.1 Bacteroidota bacterium
CTATACCCGTTGGTTTTGTTGCCGAATCGCCCGAAGCAGCAGTAGAACTCGCAAAGAAGATTCAGGCCCAGACGGGTACCACAACCTGGGCGGTTAAAGCTCAGATTCATGCTGGTGGCCGGGGTAAAGGTGGAGGTGTGAAAATTGCAAAATCGCTTGATGATGTAAAACAGTTTGCCAAGGATATCATCGGGATGAACCTTATTACGCATCAAACAGGCCCTGAAGGGAAGATGGTACATAAGGTTCTTATCGAACAGGGAATTTTTTATCCGGGGGAAAGCGAAATTCGTGAGTTTTATATGAGTATTCTGCTGAACCGGAGTACTGGCAGAAATATAATCATGTATTCTACTGAGGGTGGAATGGATATTGAAACCGTAGCTGCTAATACCCCACACCTGATATTCAAGGAGGAAATCGATCCCAAATCAGGTCTTATGCCTTTTCAGTCTCGCAGGATTGCATTTAACCTGGGCTTAAGCGGAAAAGCATTCAAAGAGATGACCAAATTCGTTCACTCCCTATATAATGCATACCTCGGATCTGACGCTTCTCTCTTTGAAATCAACCCCGTATTCAAAACTTCCGACGATCTCATTCTGGCTGCCGACAGTAAGGTAAACCTGGAGGATAACGCACTTTATCGCCACCCCGATTTTATGGAGATGCGCGACCTTTCAGAAGAGGATGCAACTGAGGTAGAAGCCGGAAAATACGATCTTAACTTTATTAAGCTTGACGGTAATGTTGGCTGCATGGTAAATGGAGCCGGACTTGCTATGGCAACCATGGATATCATTAAACTGTCGGGTGGCGAACCTGCCAACTTCCTGGATGTGGGCGGCACAGCAAATGCTGAGCGCGTTGAAGCCGGATTCAGGATTATCCTTAAGGAACCTGCTGTTAAAGCTATTCTTATTAATATTTTCGGTGGAATTGTACGTTGCGACCGTGTCGCCCAGGGAGTTGTGGATGCTTATAAATCCATTGGCGATATCAGGGTTCCGGTAATAGTAAGGCTTCAGGGAACCAATGCAATTGAGGGTAAAAAGCTTATCGACGACTCTGGTTTGAAGGTATACTCTGCTATTTCCCTTCAGGAAGCTGCTGATTTGGTTAAGGAACTCGTTTAATCCACATCTTTCCTTGCCACCGGCATCGTCATGCACCGGGCGCCTCCACCTCCGCGTGCAAGCTCTGATCCATCAATGGTAACAACACATCGCTTGTAGTCTCTCGGATTCGATTTCCCTGCATTCACATCTTTTGCTTTAAGGATTTCAAACCCCGCTTTATTCATGTTTTCGAGCGTGTAAGTGTTACGGTTATAACCGATAACCTTGCCGGGGGCAAAGGCGAAGAAATTTGCCCCGCTGTGCCATTGTTCGCGCTCCTGAATCATGTCGTCGCCTTTACCTCCGCAATAGGCTATTTCAAGATCCATCCCTAATGACCTCAGTACACTGGGGATATTCTCAACTATGGATATGGAAGTAACCTTTCCGTTTTCGAATTCTATATGAACCGTCTTAAATCGGTTTGGAGTGAGTATCAAAGGCTCATAAACCATGCAGCAGTTCTTGTCCAACAAGGTAAAGACCATGTCGAGGTGAATAAACGATTCAGGCTCAAATGGCAGTTCCTGAACAATTATATGCTGCTTTTTGCTATCCGATTTTAACTGCTCAAGTATAAAATCGATTCCCTGTGAGGATGTCCGCGCTCCAATGCCAATAATAAGGATATCCTCTCTTGCAATCAGGATATCCCCACCTTCAATCTTGAAAGAAGGATCAATTGTTTCAACATTTAGAGGATCGATGGTGCCCGCCTGAAAAAAAGGATGGTATTCGAAAATCGCCTGCATGATAAACGACTCCCGCACTCTTACCCGGTTCGCCATTGATGAAATAAGAACCTTGTTGTGAATGGAAACGGATGCGTCACGTGTAAAAAAGAAGTTATGCAGGGGAGCGAGACTGTAGTTGTCTTCATTGAAAAAGTTTGTTATTGTATCCCTTTTGATGGGTACCCCCTGAATCAGCTGATTGGCAAGCTTCGGGCTGTCAATTCCCATGAGCGGGAGAATAAGACCGGACTGGGCTTCATTGTGACAAATTTTCCGTATCAGACTTTCTTTGCAGTCCGGCATCGAAAGGACATCTCTTAGCAAATCCTCAACGTAAAGAGTCTTGGTAAGACCGGCCAGCAAACAGCTAAGTTGAGAATACTCTTTTTGTGCGACAGAAAGATTCAGAATATCGCTATAGAGCGCACGCTGAGCATTGCGGGGAGTCATGTTTTCAACCTCCAGACCTGGTTTGTGGAGAATTACAGCTTCAAGCTCGCCAATTTCGGAGTTAACATTGATGGAAATTTTTTCAGGCATGTCGGTTGCGTTTTTTTGCTTGATAGTTCAATTTTGGACTAAAAAGAAGTGTAAAGGTAATAATTATAAGGTATGTTAAAATGTAAGAAAAGCATAACCAAGAACCAAAGTTGTTTATAAAACTTTATAAATTAACGCGATAATAAAAGGAACAGCAATGGTAAGAACTACCCCGTGAACCAGAGAAATGATAAGGTAATTTTTACCTGATGCTTTTAAAATAACCGGAAGGGTTGTATCCATTGAGGTTGCGCCTGCTGAGGATATTGGTGCCAACTTCCCGAAATACCGGCTTAAGATGGGTGCAAAAAGCAAACTTATTATTTCCCGGGTAATATTTGCAAGTAGTGCCAGGGTTCCCATGCTCTCCCCCGAAAACTGAGTGATTAATACTCCTGAAAGACTGTAATACCCAAACCCCGAACCAATGGCAAGAGAATCCTTCAGTCCTAGGTCGGGAATCAACCAGTTGTAAATTAGGATTCCCAGAAAAGTACCGATAATGGTTGATATTGGAACCAGAAGTATTTTCAGACTTACCGAGCGCAGTATCTCCGGCAAACGGGGATCACTGCCAAACGAAAGGCCAATAAATACCATCAATATATAAAGCACGATAATGCTTAGGCGGTCAAAGGAGATTCCATCCGGAAGCAGCCCTGTTTGTCCCAGCACTATGCCTGCAACGAAAAAAAGTACGATGATCAGGCTACTTTTCATTTTTGCGGAAGATAAACCGGTATAGGAAGAATGCGGTAAAAACACTTCCGGCAATAGCAAACAGCGAAATCATTAATGCTTTGATACCAATCTCAGTAAGATTTTTCATGATTTCAGGCTTGGAGCCAACACTCAGCCCCATGAAAAACAGCAAAGCATAAATTATATACAAAGTAGCTTTGTCTGTTATGCTAAAAACTTTTTTTGAACCCGAGAAGGCAAATCCGGCAAGGGTTCCGGCAAGCAGCAGTATAAGGATAATCCACATTGTTTACTTGGATTGTTTTATGGGTTTACAAGTTTCAAATGTAATGATTTTGAAAATATTTCTCTTCCTGCAGACCATATAAAGGAAAATGCAAGAAAGGCTGGTAAAGTTGACAAGACATTTCCTATTTGTTACCAAAAGGAAACACTCATAAAAAATAACTATTTTTGCCCCAAACAAAGTTGAATTTATGATCGTTCCCGATTGGCAAAGCCGAACAGAACTTCTTTTGGGCAAAGACTCCCTTCTCAGATTAAAAAATGCTCACGTCCTTGTGCTTGGACTGGGTGGGGTGGGCGCATATACAGCCGAAATGCTTTGCAGGGCGGGAGTGGGGAGCCTTACCATTGCTGATGGGGATAATGTGCAACGATCGAATTTCAATCGTCAGCTCATTGCTATTGAAAGCAATTTGGGAGAGGCGAAAGCAGACGTCATGGCCAAAAGATTACGGGAAATTAACCCTGAAATCGAGCTGAGAATCAGTAACGAATTCATACGGGAGGAAAAGATGGATGCAATCCTCGAAACTCCTTATGATTACGTTGTTGATGCAATAGACACTCTTTCCCCGAAAGTTTTTCTTATTGTAAAATCCTTGCGCAAGGGATATCCCATTGTAAGCTCGATGGGGGCCGGTGGCAAACTGGACCCATCGCAGGTAACTGTAACGGACATCTCGAAATCCTACAATTGCCGGCTAGCCTACAGTTTGCGTAAACAATTGCACCGATTGGGAATCCATGAGGGATTTAAGGTTGTGTTCTCACCGGAAACCGTCTCGAAGAATTGCGTGAAGCTTGTTGAAAACGAGGAAAATAAACGCTCTACTGTCGGCACTATTTCGTATATGCCTCCGTTATTTGGCTGTGTGATGGCCTCCGTTGTGATCAGGGATCTTGTTTTGAAGGTTGAAATCCCGGAAGTTTGTTAATTACACCCGGTTTTATTTTTTTATTTGGATATTTGGGAATTGTATGATATTTGCAGTAAAGAATTTTTTTAATCTAAAGTCTATAATTATGAAGAAGTTTACTCTGATTTACTTGTTGGCCCTTGGGATGGTAGCAGGCTTAAATGCCCAGGTGCTAAGTTTTGGTGTTAAGGGCGGATTGAATTATTCCAAAATGAAGTTCGATAACATCTCAAACATCACAACAACTGCTGCCAATTATAACCTCATGGAAGACGAATCGTTTCAGGGATTCCATATCGGGGTAATGGGCCGGCTGAAGGTTTTCAACTTGTTTTTGCAGCCCGAACTCTTGTTCAATACCACAGGCGGAAAAGTTTTGGTTGAAGAAGTAGGCTCATCCGTTAAAAAAGTAAAACAGGTTAAATACAACAAGCTCGACCTGCCAGTTTTGTTGGGAATGAAGATTGGGCCTGCACGTGTTAACCTGGGCCCTGTTGCCTCAGTAACTCTTTCTTCCAACTCAGAGTTGGGCGATATTATCCCAGACATTGAAACGCTGTCAAAAGGAGCTACAATCGGATTTCAGGCCGGGGCAGGGATCGATATCTTTAAAAAATTAACATTTGATCTTCGTTACGAAGGTGGACTGAGCAAGTTGGGAGATAAACTTACTGTAGGTGGTAACGACTATGCTTTTGATTCCAGGGACAGGAAGTTTCTGGTTAGCGTGGGATTCTTCTTTTAATCCACTTTTTTAGTATTTTGTTTTTTGCCACAAAGGCAGAATGAATTAATACCTGTTTATGGGCTACCGGCTGATTTCCTTGAAAATCGCAACGAATTACACAGATGAGGAATTGCGTGCCGGCATTGGCCGTGAGCTCCATATCCGTGATTTCAGTTTTACTATCGATGGGAAAAGCCTTGATGCCCGAAAGAAATCCGATATTCACTGGCTTCTGCGCATCGGCGTTTCGTCTCCCGAGCTCAAAGGTGGCGCGGATGTTTCATCCCCCGTCATTGAAATCCCCCGAAAAAAGAGGAACGAGAAAGTTCTTGTTGTGGGAAGCGGCCCGGCAGGATTTTTTGCTGCCTTGTTTCTTCAGATGTCAGGGTTTTCAACCATAATTATTGAACGAGGCCGTGATGTCTCAAAAAGATCCGAAAGTATCGATTTGTTCGAGAGTCAGGGTGTTTTCGACCCACAGGCAAATTATGCCTTTGGCGAAGGCGGAGCGGGAACTTTTTCCGACGGAAAGCTTACTTCACGAAGCAAACATATCAGTGCTGAGCGGCAGTTCATCCTGAACTCCTACATCCGCGCCGGTGCGCCTGCTGAAATTGCCTACATGACACACCCGCACCTTGGGAGCGACAAACTTAAAATTATTGTCAAAAACCTGCGGGACGAATTCGAGTCCCTTGGTGGTACTATGCACTTCGAGACGCAACTCACTGACATTGAAGTAGTCAAAGGAAAAGTTGTTTCGGCAATCACCGACAAAGGTACCTACCAGGCCGATTATTTTATTGTTGCACCTGGGCATTCGGCCTATGAAACCTACCGAATGCTTATGCGGAGGGGAGTGGCCTTTCGTCCCAAGAACTTCGCAATCGGAAGCAGGATGGAACATCCCCAGCAAATCATTAACCTTGCTCAATGGGGCAGAGAGAGTCTTCCGGGAGTTAAAGCCGCGGAATACCGACTTACCTCAAACCCCGAAGGTTCGCTCCCTGTTTACACGTTTTGTATGTGTCCGGGTGGAATTGTGGTTCCTGCAGCTGCCTATGCGAACACGAATATTGTAAATGGGATGAGCCTTTACCAACGTGATCTTAGGTTTGCCAATGCCGCCTGTGTTGCTGGGGTGAACCCCTATGAACTTATCGGGGAGAAGGCCGATGCCGGTTCGGTTCTCGATTGGGTTGAAGCCCTTGAAACAAAATTTTTCGAGTATTCCGGGGGATACAAAGCTCCGTTTTGCAGCATAAGTGATTTCATCAGGCGAAAAGAGCCGCGGCATATTCCGGAGACCTCGTATCCTTTAGGTCTCAAGCCTTCTGCGCTCTGGGATCTTTTACCCGTGAGGGTAAGCAGTTCCATGCGGGCAGGTTTGCAGGATTTCAGCAGAAAAATACGGGGTTTCGAAAGCGGTATCATCATGGGTCTGGAAAGTAAAACTTCTGCACCTGTGCAGGTTGTAAGAGACGAGGCTCGAAACTGCACCGGTATACAAAATCTTTTTATCTCGGGGGAGGGGAGTGGCTTTGCCGGCGGAATCATATCCAGCGCAGCCGATGGGGTGCGAACCGCAATGAACCTTGCCTGATCAGGGTTGCAATGCCGCAGCTGCAGCCGCTCCCGCCACATAGCCTGTGCTCCAGGCCACCTGCAGATTAAATCCTCCGGTATCCGCATCCAGGTCAAGAACCTCACCCGCGAAAAACAGGTTTTTCACAAGCTTCGATTCCATGGTTTTTGAATCCACTTCGGCCGTGCTGACTCCACCTGCCGTAATAATTGCTTCTTTAAACGAACGGCAGCCGGTAATTTTAAAGCGCATTTCTTTCATCAGCAACATTATTTTCCTGCGCTCTTTCGAACTTACCTGGTGACATTCTTTTTTTGGGTCGAGGGAAAGAAGTTCGAAGAAAAGAGGAATCATACTGGAGGGTAGCCAGAGCCGGAAGGCGTTCTCGAGTTGTTTTTTTCCGTTTTCATTTAGATCGCGGATGAGACGGGCATCGAGCTTTTGCTCGTCGAGAGAGGGTTTCAGGTCTACCGATATTTCAACAGCGTGACCTGCATTCATCGCTTCAACAGCAATCCTGCTGAGGGTAAGGATAATGGGTCCCGACAAGCCAAAATGGGTGAAAAGCATCTCACCAAAATCCTCGGTTTGCTTTTTGCCATTGATCCATAGTTTGGCAGTAACGTTTTTGAGCGACAATCCTTGAAGCTTTCCAGCGGTATCCCCAGCCGTTTCGAGCGGTACGAGCGCTTGTCGCAGTGTTTCGATTTTGTGGCCAGCCGATTGGGCAAGTTTGTAGCCATCGCCTGTTGATCCGGTTGCAGGGTACGATTTTCCACCGGTGCAGATGATAACTACATCCGCCGGGATAGTAACAGTGGTATCGGGATCTTCTGCGGTCACTCCAACAACCCTGCCTTCCTTCAGCAGAAGTTCCGATACCCTGCAATCGTATCGAAAATCCACCTTGTAGTTATTCAACCAACGCAGAATAGTGTTAAGTACATCGGAAGCCTTATTCGTAGTGGGAAACACGCGGTCGCCACGCTCAATAACGGTTTCGAGACCATGATTTTTAAGAAGTTCGATCATATCCCCCGAAAAAAACTGAGAGAAGGCAGATTTTAAAAATTTACCGTTGGGATGTACCTTTGACAGGAATTCGGCCATGGGAGCCATGTTGGTGATGTTGCAGCGGCCCTTGCCAGTGATTAGCAGCTTGCGTCCGGGCTGACGCATCCGCTCAACTACCAATACTTTTTTACCCTCCTCCGCAGCTTTTCCGGCTGCCAGAAGTCCTGCCGGACCGGCACCAATAACCACGACATCGTATTTTTCGGTGTGCTGCATATAGGCTTTTTAGGTGAGGTGCAATTCCGGCTTTTTAAGGTCGGATGTATTCCCAATCTTTTATTTCATCGAATTTTGCATAAGCTGCTTTTGCAGAAGGATGTTGCAATACAGACTCCACGGTAACTTCAGGGAGGAGATCGTCGGCAAAACCATTCTTTACGAAGAAGAAGTTAAACCCCAGATCGTTTGCCCCGACCAACCTATAACCCTTGCTTTTGGCAAGCTTCGTCATTGCAACGGGAGATGCACCGTGGTAAACAGGATGTTTTCCAGGGAAAAAGTAATCTTTATCGTAAGGGACAACTATATTTTCCAAACCGAACTCATTATGGGTTTCAATCAGTACAACCCTTGGCTGAACTGCCGTAATTGCATCCCAAACCCAGTAATCATTGCCGTCGATGTCGATTGAAAGTAATCCAACCTCCCCCGAGAAACCGGCAGAAGTAATAATTTCATTGATGTTTTCGCGTCGTACCATGGAGCAGGAAAAGCTTGGTGGATAGGACCATGGGTGTGGGTAACGGCTGTAAAACTTGCGTCCCCGCTTAACGGCGTCGGGGTTTCCATCGATAAAAAGGCCATTCCAGCCGAAGTTGAAGAAGAGGTTGGCAGAGTTGCTGTTAACCCCGTCGTCGGAACCGATTTCGATGAACACTTTTTTGTCCATGCCAATGAGAGCGAATATGAAAAGCAGTTTTCCGTCTTCTTCAAATTGGGAGAAAACCCGAAACCCTGTTTCGGCAAAAGCAGGAACATTGCCATTTTCCTTCATCTGCTGGTATTGGTGAAACAGAGCGCGCTGGCTTATTCCCACAGCAGGGGAAAAGCGAGGTCGCAGTTTAAGGATCAGGAATTTGTCTTTCAGGAAGTTTTTTATAATGGGTATCATCAGCTGTATATCGTTTTAAGGAAGTTTAAAATTAATTAAAAAACTGATGCAAGAGCAAAATTTTATATTTACAAACTCATGTGAGCACCTTAAGGGCTTGTTATTCTGAACAAAGTGAAGACGAGTCCTCAACGGTTTCAATTTGATAAAACTATAGATCCATGTCAGAAAATTTTTATTAAAATAAATACTATAAATATAGTAGATATTTAAAAAATGATTTATATTTACAAAAAAAATATAAACATGAGGGAGATTACAAAAGCACAGGAAGATATTCTGAAAGCACTTTGGGAGATAAATGAAGGAGCGGTCAGCGATGTGCTTTCCATTTTACCGGAGCCAAAGCCGGCTTACAACACTGTTGCAACAGTGATAAAAGTTCTGGAGAAAAAAGGATACATTGGTCATAAGACTTATGGTAAAACGAATGTATATTACCCTTTGGTCTCAAAGAAAGACTATGGCCAGCATGTATTAACTGATACGTTCAGGAGTTTGTTCGACGGTTCTTTAAATCAAATGCTTTCTGCATTTGTCGTGAGTAAAGGTGTCAGTATTAACGATCTGGAAGAACTTAAGGTAATGTTGGAACAGGAAATAAAAACTCAAAAAAAGTAATTTGAGACCTTAGGTATTTAGCTTACTTTTTTAATACATTTTAATGATGAAAACAGTTCAGTTTATTTTGATTTCCACTGCCTGTCTGAGCATCTTGTATGGTTTATATTTATTAATGTACAGAAAGGGGGTTGATTTTAAAGAACTTCGGATGTATCTCCTTGCAAGCATATTTATTTCGGTTTTGCTGCCTATGAGCAATTACCGGATTTCAATGGATTTCCCCGGAAATAAAACTGTGAATGAATATGTTTCTAATGAATCTCAAGGCACAGCAGAGAAGGGTTCAATTATTTCTGAACCTTTCGTCAATTCATCTTCCGCCTCAAATACCGTTCTTTCCGAAAGTTGGAAAAATGATTTGTTTGAGATGATTAAAAAGACATATTTAGTTGTCCTTCTTGCACTCTTATTCAGAATCTCAGTTCATATAACCATTCTGATTGTTCGGTTTTTCATGGGCAGGAGGGAAAAGTCTGATGGATATGTTTTAATATATAATTCACGTTTAAAAAATTCATTCTCATTTTTCAACTGGATTTTTCTGAGCCCTGAATTCTTATCGAAAAGGGAGTCAGAACAAATCATATTACATGAAAAAATTCATGCATCGCAATATCATTCATTTGATCTGATCCTGATTGAACTGCTAGCGGCCGTGATGTGGTTTAATCCTTTGGTTTGGATGATGAGAAAATCGATTCAGCTGGTTCATGAATACCTTGCAGATGAAGGTGTGCTAAATGCGGGAATTGATAAGATCAATTACCAGGTACTCCTTATTAATCAGGTTGCAGAAGAAAGACTCATCTGTCTTTCTTCAAATTTTAACTATTCATTAATTAAAAAACGCATGATTATGATGAATTCACTAAAACTTGCAAAAAGAACCAGGTTTAAAATTTTAGCAATTATACCTCTGGCGGCGGTTCTTTTTTTAGGAGTTGCCTGTATTAAAGGGAAGGGAAATGTCAATCCCGTTAATGCGGTGGAACTGGTGCGCATGAATGTACTTTACCTGGGAATTGATAATCCGGTAAAAATTGCTGCATCGGGTTATGAACCTTCTGAGCTGGCAATCACTGTCGACAATGGGACCATCACAGGTGGTAATGGGGAATACATAATTAAACCAAAAGAGATTGGTTCAGCAGTAGTTACAATAAGCTGTGATAGTAAGGAAATTCAAAAGACTCAATTCAGGGTAAAGAGTGTTCCGGATCCGGTTGCTGCATTAAAAACGGTTCAGGAAAATACAGTTAACCATTTTACCGGGGGAACCATTTCAAAAAAGGATTTATTGTCAGCTGGAGGGGTTGAAGCAGTCCTGTTCAACTTTGATTTTGACTTAAGTTTCAGTATCGCCTCGTTCGTAATGAGTGCCACTCTTCCAAACTCAAATATTGTGGTAGAGGAAATTTCTTACTCCGGTACGTATTCTGAAGCCCAGATCAAACTGATAAATTCACTCGTGAAGTATCAGAAACTGATGTTTGAGGAAGTTATCGCAGTTGGACCTGATGGTGCAAAAAGGAAACTGAATTCGATGGTTTTCACAATATCCGGCGAATAAGGAATTCTGTAAAAAATAAAGCATCTCTTAAAGTCTGAAACAGATTTTCGGAGATGCTTTTAATTCAGAGTGTTTTTTCAAATAATCAGGCCTGTTCAGGATTTACCTGCTTCTCCTCTTCCATGCAATGGTTTTTATACTTACTGTGGTATTTCTTTTTCCAGTCGCTGCTGTGATTTCTGTGCGATCCGGGAGAAACACCGGTAAGAAGAATTTTTGAGAGGATAAATAAGCCGGCTGTCTGCCAGAATCCGAGCACCGGACCGTTAAACAGCGATGGAATCAGCCAGTTCCAAAGGCTCATAGTTACATAAATTGCCAGGGTTACGAATCCTATTCCAAGAATTCCAAAACCAATAAATTTTAAAATTTTTAAAGCATTCATTTTAATTGTTTTTAAATAGTTTATAAATTTCATTTAATCTTTCCCTGAGTGCCAGAACTGCGTACCGCTTTCGGGAGATAAGGGTATTAATACCTACTCCTGTTTTTTCGGAAATCTCCTTAAAGCTCAGTTCATCGAACTCATTTGCAACGAAAACACTTCTTTGCTCTTCAGGAAGTTCTGACAATGTTTCTTCAATGATTTCCCAAACCAGTTCTTTTAACTCTTCATCTTCAGGCGTTGTACCTAAAGAGGGGAGTATTTCTTCAAGCGACAAAGGCTCCTCGTCTTCAGCTTTTACATTTTCCTTGTAGCTAATCCTTTGGGGCCGCTTTTTCCTGAAATTGTCAATAATCCGGTTGTCGGTAATCTTATAGATCCATGCTGTCAGGTTTTCAATCCTTTGTAAGTCCCTGAATCCCAAAGTGAGCTGATAAAAGACATCCTGCAGAATATCTTCGGCCTCAATACTTTCGGGTACTCTTCGTTTTATATAGCCAAGCAAACGCTTCCGCTCAACTTTATAAACAGCACCTATTTTTTCGGACTCCTGAGGACTCATTAATCAGATTTTATAATTCTTTAGACGATTGAAGCTTAATTATATTTTAAGAATTCCTTGATATTTTTTAAAATTATTTCAAATCATTGAAAATCAGCATTAATAATTTAGGATTTATGATTCCCAAATTAGAATTATTATTATTTTCGAAAAAAAATAGTATGAAGAGATTTAAGAAGAGTTTGCTTTTTGGTATTTCGGTTTTTGCAGGATTATTGATAGTGTATTCAGTAGTATTTTATGTGAGATTTCAGAAGGCAACCAAAGCAATGGTACCCTCCGAAACCGGTGCTATCAATGATTCGGTTTTTTGCATAAAGGATAAATATGTTAATGCATTCCTCTTCAGGGGAGATACCGGATACCTTATGGTTGATGCGGGTTTCACAAAGAAAGGTTTTAACAGGGGATTGGAAATGATTGGCATTTCTCCTAATCAGGTTCATACCATACTGCTTACTCATACTGATGCAGATCACATCGGTGCCATGGGTCTGTTTGAAAATGTAAGCGTATTCATGCACAAAGACGAGGAACAGATGGTAAACGGTACAACGGGTAAAATGAAATTTATGAAAACAAAATGGAAATACGGGCCATACACACTTTTGGAGAGTAATGATACACTTACAATCGACGGACTTAAGATCAAAATTATCCATACTCCTGGCCATACACCGGGCTCCTCCTGTTTTATCGTGGGATCCGATTACCTTCTTACCGGCGACAATCTGGTTGTAAATAACAACGAATATGAAAAATTCGTTGAAATGTTCAATATGGATACGCCCCGTCAGGAGGAATCAATTAAAGTGTTACCTGAGCCGGCATCATTTAAGTATATTCTAACAGGACATCATGGGGTAATTAAAACAAGCGATTAACCGCAAACAATAATCACAAAAACTCCATTTCCCCTGATAATTGATGATTTTTCAGCTAAGCCGGATTCAGAAAGAAAATATTGGATTCCTCCTTTTCCCATGTAAACGCGGAAGTTTCGGTAATGATCACCTCCCGCAAGTTTTTCAATTCCATATGCTATGGAGCGGGAGAATCCTTTTGGCATGGGATAATTGTAGTCGACAATAATTTGTTTTGAAGAAATTCGTTTCATTTCGGCAAGAATTCTGATGGCTAGCTCTGAATCAAACTGATGGATGGCCATGGATGTCAGAGCAACATCAAATTCTTTATCCTTATAGCATGAAAGGTCAGATGCGTCGTGATTTTCAAATTTTACATTATGCACTGCTTGTCTTTTTGCAGTGCGTTTAGCAGTTGCAATTATTTCTTCAGACAGGTCAATCCCCGTTACAAACTCAGCTTTTTTAGCAATAGCAAGTGATAGAGATCCAGTGCCACAAGCGATATCTATTATTCTATCTGAAAAATCAATATTTGTCGTTATGCCATTGTGAAGCTTTGAAAGAATTGGATCAATCAGGATTTGATAAAAGAGACCTTT
>JAIFNN010000198.1 GCA_020047715.1 Bacteroidota bacterium
CGGCAAGTGCCAAGGTATTGGCATCGCTAACAAGCTCGTTTACAGCATCGATACAGGTGTTCAGGTTGTTCTTGATCTCGTTGAAATCGCCATTGTAAGAATCGGTAATTCTCGGGGGAATATCGCCCTTGGAGATACGATCGACATACTCGGCCGCAACGTTAAGTGGGCCGATCACAGCATCCAAGGTTCGGTTGACGCCAATAATGATCTCCCTCACCTCGAAGTTGACCTTTTCGGGATCGCCACGGGTGTCGAGCTTACCTCCGATGGCTGCATCAGCAAGTTTTTTTGCCTGGTCGATAAGCGACATAATTATTGACTGAACATTGAAGGATATAACAAAAGCCAGTGTAAGTGCAACAACAACGCCAATAATGATCATAATAATCATGGCTGTTCTTGCGCTGTTTGCCAAAGCTGTATTATCATCAGAGATTCCTTGTCCTAACTTTGTTTTCCCATCCATCAGCGCATCAATTGCAACTTGCTCAGCAGCAGAAGCTACTCTAGCTTCGCCCTCGAGAATTGCTAATGCTTCTTCCGTTTTACCGGCTCGTACGAATACAATCATTTTATCTAACTGGGTTCTATAGTTTACTCTTGAAACTTTGAAATCCTCAAAAAGCTTTTTACCTTCCTCTGTATAAATAGTTTTTTCATACTCATCGGATGTTTTCGAAATAATTTCCGACAATTCACTTATTCTCGTTTCAAATTTTTGCGCTTCCTCTGGAGTATGAGCATAAATAAGGTCTCTTGAATTGACCCTTACTCTTTGGAAAGATGTGGCGATGTCGCTTAATTGTCTTAATGGAACAGTGATGCTTTCATATAATTTTGTGTCGGCATTATCAATTTTTGTTATTTGTTGCATAGCGAAAATTCCAACAACTGCAGCTATCATAGCAGTGAGTATAAATCCGCTTAAAAGCTTGGTTCTTATTTTCCAATTTTTTAACATTTTGAGTTCTCCTTTTTAATTTAGTTATGAATTATTGTTTTAGTTATTTTTGAATTGTTTCGGTGGCATTTTGCAAAGCATGATCCTTCACATCGATAATGTCGTCAATTGAAAAGACTTTATCGATATCGAGAATCATAATGAAATGCTCGTCAACACGATACATCCCCTGAATAAAACCGGAATTGTACTTTGTTCCGATGCTGGGAGACTGGGCTATTTCCTCATCCTTAAGTTCGAGAACTTCTCGAACGGCATCTACCAAAGTTCCGAGCATAATAATTTCACCTTCCTTCTCAATATTCAGTACGATGATGCTGGTATCGACTGTGTTTTGAGCTTCGGGCAATCCGAATTTGCTCCTGAGATCGACAACAGGCAATACAGTACCTCTTAGGTTAATTACACCTTTCATGTACGAGGGTGATTTTGGGACCTTTGTGATATGTCTTATTTCAAGAATATTGATAACCTTTGAAACATTAATTGCGAAAACCTCCTCACTCATTTTGAAAGACAAATACGTCTGGATCTTGTTGTTTTCTGTGCTCATAATTTTGTTTCTTGAATTGGTTTGTAAATTCTTCAGCAAATTTTTGATAGGGATTGTGCATAGCTCTTAAGACAATCAAATATATTGCTTCCCTTAAAAAAAGTATAGAGTGAAACACTTGTTTTAAGGGGGAAACTTACGTAATGTAATCAGGTATTTACCCCTGATTCAAATAGTATTTATACCGGGGAAGCATTTTCTTTAACTCAGGGGAATTACAACTCAAAGAGCAAGCAAAAAAGCAGGTTTCCAAAAAAAATCCGGTTATCTTAAAATGATTCATTTTCAAGGTAACCGGATTTAAGAGGCTGGCATTTTCCTAGAACCAGCTATATTTTTACTGGCCAAGAGGAGCGCAGATTGGAACAATAACAGACAATCAAAACAAACTGTTTTGATACTGCCGTAAGGGATTCTGTTCTAAATTTCTATTTCAATTCAAAACCTCCTCAGAGATGTAGGTAAACTGGCTGATGATTTTCGCGGGATCCATAACAAGTGCCACCGTTCCGTCGCCAAGAATAGTTGCCCCGGAAATGACATCCTGTGAAGTAAACATTCTTCCCAACGATTTTAGAACAGCCTGATATTCACCTATTACTTCATCAACTGCCAGTCCGAATCGGGTATCGCCATATTCGATAACCACCACCTGTTCGATTTCGGGGGAAACGGTCTCAATGTTGAACTCTTTCCTCAGGTAGGCAAATGGAATGTGTCCGTCATTTATAAAAATAAGGTTATTGACGGCGTTTATCAACTGATCGTGTTTGAATTCGAAACATTTGCTTACGGAGGCCAATGGGATTACATAAAAAACATGATTGATCTTAACCAGGAGCCCATCGATAATGGAAAGCGTCAATGGCAACTTGATTGTGATGGTGGTACCTTCGTTTTTCTTGGTTTGAAGACTTACCTCGCCCCTGAGGTCCGATATTTTTCTTTTAACCACGTCCATACCTACCCCTCTTCCCGAAACTTTGGTAATATTTTCGGCGGTTGTGAAGCCCGGTAAGAATATTAGATTAAGGAGTTCTTTTTCGGACAATTCGACATCCTCTTTAACAAGTCCCTTTTTCAATGCGTGTTTGAACACACTACGTGTGTCGATTCCTTTTCCATCGTCGGAAACCTGAATGTAAACATTGGCTCCGGAATAGAAGGCTTTAAGCAGAATTTTCCCTTTTGCTGCTTTGCCGCTTTTTTTGCGTTCCTCGGTTGTTTCAATTCCGTGGTCGATGCTGTTTCGGATAATATGCATCAGCGGATCGATAAGTCCTTCAATAATGGACTTGTCAAGTTCGGTTTCGGTTCCCTCTGTTTGAAAAGCAATATCCTTATTAAGTTCGTGGGATAATTCGCGTACTAGCCTCTGAAAACGGGTAACCATGTTTTCCACCGGGATCAGGCGGATACCAAAAGTGTTATCGCGTAATCGTCTGCTGATTTTCTCAATATCCTCAGCGATTGTAATAAGGTCTTTATTATTAATTGATTCGGAAATAAGGCTCAGACCAGCCTGCCGGGTTACCAGTTCGCTAACCAGGTTGATAAGTTCATCCAGTTTATCGGAGGAGACCCTTATACTCGATATACTTTGCTCTGTTTTTTTGTAGGTGGAATCTGCAGCCGCCAATTCATTTCCCGACTGATTCTGCTTAGAGGTTTCCTGAACCCATTTCTCAATTCCCTCCAGTTCAAGTTTCTCCCCGTTGCTGAACGAATTATCCAGCATCTGGAAAAGCTGACCGTTTTTGAGGGAATCCAAGACTTCAATTTCTTTGATGACAAGCTCGCAGTCGAGGTCGACAAAAATAAACACATCCCTGATTTCATCGATTGTTGACAGGGTAGACAATAGAATCACCCAATGGGTATAGCAGGTTAAAACGTTGAGTTTCTCCAGCTCTGGGATTTCAGAAGTAAAAGTGTATACCTTAGCGGTTCCCATGCAAGCGAGCTCATTGACAATAAGAATGGGATTGGTTCCATTCTTGAAAATATCCGGTTTAGGTATAAACTGAATGTAATAATGCTTTGGCTTTTCAGGTGCTAGAGGAGCATCTGATGCAGAATTATTGGAAGTTGTTGGCGTATCCGAATTTTTTTTCTCGATATTGATAATTTGACGGATCTCGTTTAACAAGAAATCGTGATTGCGCAGGGAATTCTGGCTAAGGTTGTCGTCATCAGACAATAGCACTTTAATATGGTCAATAGATTTAAAGGTCAAATCAATAAGTTCGTCGCTAACCATTAGCTTTCCTGCCCTTACCATATCATAGGCAGCTTCAAGTTGATGCGTAAAAGCGTCTATCTTGTTGAATCCAAACATAGCGCTGCCTCCTTTGAGGGAATGCATCGCGCGAAATATAACTTCGATGTGCTTTTTATTCATCGGGTCGGCACTCAGCTCCAGCGAGGATTTTTCCAAATCCTGGATTAGATCCAATGCCTCTTCAATAAACTTAGATTTGAACTGTTCCATTTTATTTTCTCCAATCTTTTTTAATTAAGGCCGCCTTAAGTACTAACGGGAGCCTGGATTTGTCCTCATGCACATGAAATACGGGAAAGGATTTGAAAGATTCCAGAATAGTACTGAATGCTGACAGACTGTTAGCACGTCGTTTTTTGCTGCTAGTTTCCACAGAGGTTGCCAAGGCATGCACCTTGCTAAGTTTGGAAACCAGATTCCGTTGATTTCTTCTAATATTCCGATTTACGGAGTTGGGCTCATCGAACCAATTCAATATCTGATCGACAGACTGCAAAGTCAATTCGCAGATTTCGGATGAAAAAGCAAGCTTGTTTCTTCGAATCAGGTCGTAAATAACCTCAAGCCGTTTCGAAATTGCTTCGACTTCTTTTTGTTTGAACATTGCACTGTTACCCTTGAGGGTGTGCATTATTCTGAATATTTCGTCGAAGACAGATGTGCTGAAGACAGTCATGTTTTCGGGCGAAAGTATTAGGTTTACCTCGAGTGCAAGCCTTTTTCCTTCCTCGAGATATTTACCATGCAGTATGTCTAAAACGTCTTCCATCAGATCATTACTTTTTGAATAGCAGCAATAAGTTTAGCCGGAAGGAAAGGTTTAATAATCCATCCTGTTGCTCCAGCCTCTTTTGCTTCCATTTTTTTCTCATTTTGGGATTCTGTTGTAAGAAAAAGGATGGGAATCATTTTATAGATTTCATTAACCCTTACCGCTTTGATGAATTCAATGCCATCCATTACCGGCATGTGCAAATCGGTAATAATAAGGTCAATCTTGGTGCCATTAAGGTGTTTCTGGGCATCGCTCCCATCAACTCCCACCAGAACGTTATACCCTTCTTTTTCCAGGGTAAAGTTTACGACTTCCCTTATGCTTTCCGAGTCGTCGACTATTAAAATTGTTTTTGCCATTTTTCTGATAGATTAATATTAATTACGCTTTAACAATATCCAAAAAACCGGTGTTCCTAAGTGATTCCTGCATTCTTTCGGGTAACTCTGACTCGATACTGGTTTTGAAACCTTTTGAGTGCAAAGTTTTAACAAGGGAGTAAATCAGTTGCAGACTAGACAAATCAAGTGTCTCAACATTTTTTATTTTAATACTCAAATCGCTTGTGAAATTCAACGTCTGCAACTTGGATTTAATAGCATCAGCATTGCCGATTCCAAGTTCGCCTTCCAAAATCAAAGTTTGCATTTTGGTTTTATTGTCAACCTTTAGGCGAACGCTGTATGAAATGTCTTTATTCATGTATTCGAGTTTTTTTTAAAATAATTCAATATCTTCCGAGGAATCTTCCTCATCACTTATATCGATCGAGCTTGCTCCGTTGATGAAATTCTTGTGGATAAGCCTTTCACTGGCAACCGTATACATAGCTTCGATTTCCTTCATATCCTGGTTATCGTTGCCTTTGTTGCCGGCTTGCTTTTCATCACGGAGTTTCAAATTAACATCGTTAAGCTTGGCAATAACGGTTTTCAGCACTGACTCGAATAACTCGTAATACTCCACTCTGTTAATGGTCCCCTCAATTTCATTGATAATATCCTGATTCAGAATCTGGTTTTGCAGCAGAACATTGTCAAGTTGCTTATTATCCTCGTCGAGGGAGTCGAGTATGCTGGTAAGTTTGACCATCAGGCGGATCTGAACCTGTTCGGCCTTGCTTCCCATTCCATTGTCGTCGACAGAAGTGCTGAGTTTCTCAGACATTTCAAGCATTTCTGAAATTCGAAGCTGAAGATCATCCTTTTTTGCGGAAATATCTTTTGCCAGGCCTGTTATCTGCATAAGTATGCTAGGGCTGGCATGCTCAACTGATGCGCCTGTGGCAAGGTTGACTCCCTTGAACAGTTCTGTTTTTTCAAGTTGGTTCACCGGATCGGTAATCAAGTCGGAAGTGTATTTATGAATGTCCTGTATCTTTTTCCGAACCAGAAGAAGATCTTTGTTGATAAGCCCAATATTCGTAATATCAAGCATCAGGATACCTTCATCGAGTTTATTTTTAACCTGCTTGAGAAGGGTAATATCCTTGTTTTTCTCGTCGCTGCAAAACTCATTGGAGATATTGGATATTGTATTAATATCGTCGGCAATAATTTGGAAATTGCGAGTAATGACTTCGAGAGCATTTTGATACTCCCTGCTCACCAGAATAAGCTGTTCAGCCTGCAAGCCTACAATATCGGCAATCTGTCCGAATTTCCGGTCGCCGAATTCCGATGGAATACCTTTTTTGTTAAGTTCTTCGTTCTTCAGGGCGTCGATCACATTCTGATGGTATTGCTGAATATGCTCGATTTTCTGACGGATAATGTCGTGATACTGCAAATGGGTAATGATGTTTCCGATGCTGTCGGAAGATTTCTTTGATTTCTCCTTTAAAACAGGGAAATATTTCTCCGATTGGAGGCTTTTTTCAAGCACATTGTTATAGATGGATTTGATTTCATCCGAAAGTCCCGATATGCTTTTGGAGGAATCGTTGTTGCATTCTTCGCTTTTGGAGATATAGCTGCTTATTTGCACTTTCAGCTCATCGATTTCCTCACCTACATTCGTTAATGAAGGCTGAACATTACTTGTTATGTTGTCCCATACCTCGATTGAAAAACCCCAGTTGCTGTCGAACTTCTCATAGTTGGAAACCAAACGGTAGTTGGTGGTCAAATACTTAAACGTAATGAGATCTTGTTTGAAGTTCCGTATCGCAACCGACAGATACCGGGTTTTCAGATTAATTTCATTCAGTTGCTTAACACTTTTTTTGTTTTCCTCCTCAGCTATGTTTCTGTATTCTTTGATTTTCAGATAAAGGTTGTCGAGTTCCTCCAAAAGATTGTTTTTCCCGTTGCCAAGGATCGCGTCAAAAATCCGCGAAGCATTTTCGGAGATTATGTTTATTTTCTTGTAGTAATCCTTTAGATAGGTATTCAGTTTCATGAAAACACCTGATGAGTGCTCATGAAGCTCCGCAATTCGGATGTCGATATTCGAAAAGGTGTCGACCAATTCTTCTGTCTTTACCTGGGGATCTATGTTGTTGCTCATATGTTGTTTCCGGTTTTTTTAAAAAAATACACTTAAAACAGGTCTATTGAAATTTGCTGGGCGAAAATTGTGAAATTGATTTTGTTATCAACTTTCGCTTTTGTGAGGGTCATCAAAAGGTCATATTCCTTACTTTTCTCATCGGTCCAGGCAACCTCTGTTCTCACTCCAATTTCCTTTGTGCTTCCGTTGTTCTGATAATAAGCTGTTAAGTTGTTGTCTTTTTGTTCGAGGGAGATTGGAATCACGGTACTGATTGACTTACCCAATATTTTTTCGCGTTCAAAGCCCCATATTTCCTCAGCGGCATTGTTAAAATATTCGATAATACCCTCCTGGCTAAAGCATATAACCCCATCCACACAGCCTTCGAGAACTGCAATATTTTTCGCCTTTTCCGATTCTATATCCTTGATTTTGAGCAGCAGGCCGTTACTTGCCTCGTTAAGTTTCTCGCTTAAGTTTTGTTTGATATCTTCCAATTCGGATGTATACGACTTGAGCTTTTCTCCCTGAAGGCGAAGTTCCTCTGCCTGGCGCTGGGTTTCGAGCTCAGTCTTTTTCTTTTCCGTAATATCCTGAGCCAATTCAATTACTTTGTATGGGATGTGGTCTTTGTCCAAAGCCGGGGTGTAGGATGCGTTGATCCATATTTCGCGTCCCTCCTTGGTCATTCTCTTGAAATCGCCTTTTTGCGGCTTTCCTGAACGCAGCTCTGTCCAAAACTCGTTGTAAAATTCAATGGGTTCATTCGACAAATCGGCAAACATCCTGTCTGTTTTGTTTTCGATTTCTTCCAAAGAGTATTTCATCATTTGAAGGAACTTCTCATTTGCGTTGATAATCTTGCCCTCCATGTTGAATTCAACTGTCGCGAGGGTGTTGTTTATTGCCGAAAAAATACCGATCCTCTCCACTTCTCTTTGCTCCATCTCCTCCTGGGTAGCGTTCATTTCCTCAAAGTTCTGGCGCATTTCTTCTTCCTGTGCACGCATTTCCTCGGTAAGTTTCTGTGACTCTTTCAAGAGTTTTTGGGTTTGCTCGTTTGTCTTGACCCTTGATATAGTTGAAGCCAGAATTTCGGCCAACTTCTGTACGAATTCGATTTCGAAATTTTTCAACTCCCTGAAAGAAGCAAGTTCCAAAATTCCAAATAATTCGGTATTGAAAAGAAGGGGCGCAATCAGTATGCATCTGGGATTTGCATCACCGAGACCGGAAGTTATGGATATAAAATCTTCGGGGACATCCGTCATATAAATAATATCCTTCTCGATGGCTGCTTGCCCGATTAGCCCTTCACCTATGGCAATGCTGTTCGATAAATACTTTTTCTTGTTCCACGCATAAGCCGATTCCAGTTGGAGAAAGGGTGCGTTTGAATCGTCGTTGTTCAAAAGGAAAATCATGCCCTGGTTCCCATTGATATACTTAACCAGTGAGGAAAGGAATTTGTCGCATAAAATGGTAAGATTGTCTGCTTCCTCGCGGGTTATCTCTCCAAATTTCGTCAAGCCCTGCGAAGCCCAGTTGCGGCCTATATCCTCAAGTGCAATTTTCTGCAACTTATCCCGCATCCCTGTAATGGAAGTTCCCAGCTTGTCCTGTCGGCTCAACACCTGATAGTCGACATCGTATATCCCATCTCCGATTTTTTCAGCGAAATCAGAAAGCGCCAATTGGTTTTGTATGATTTTGTCGATTGCAACCGCTATTTGTCCGATTTCGTCATTGCTGTTGTAACCGGTTTTTTTTGAGAGATCACCTAAGGAAGCTGCATTTGAAACGATGGAAAGAGTTTCAAGTGGATTTTCAATGTAGAATCTGTACACCCTTCTTATTACTACCAATGCAATAACCCATAATATCAACACAATAAGCAAATTGGTAACTTGCTGGTAGATAACCTCCGGAGATAGATTCGACAATACGAATGATACTCCAGCCAGAATAATAAGGATAAAGAGTGATATTATTATCCAATTCTTTGTGCGTAGATTATAGTTCTTGTATTTCATTTGTTATTCGGTAGAATTGACGTAATCACCATATTCCGGATTGTGTTTTTCACGCTTGATTTACTGAATGATGTGTTTATCAAAAGTAGGATTGGCGAGTGGGAGAAAAAACAGTGATAACACTTGAATAATGAAAATGAATACTCGGTTTTATACCGTATTTACACCCTGATTAACCAAGTAGTTTTACCTGCCCTCCCCTGGCCCCTCCCCAACCTCCCGCATTGCGGGACAGGCACTCTCCCCCGCAGATGGCGGGGCTAGACTATCACACGAGAGAAGACTTTGAAGTTTTACTGAACCGGGATTTTCGCAACAAATGAACTCTCGTTCAACTTAAGCCGGGCAATATAAACACCTGGTTGTAAATTCATTGGCAAGCAAATGCTTAGACCTGAAATCAGATCGATCCTGTTATCATAAACCACTTTACCCTGCAAGTCGCACAAAGTAAGGATTGCGCTTCCGGAGGCTATGTTTTCGGGAAGATCTATATAAAGGAAATTGTCATAGAAATAGGTTTTCACCTTTTCCGGATTGAGTTTCCCAACGCCATCTCCCTCATCGCCGATAAGGACCTCAAAATCAGAAAATGTTCCGGCCAGTGAAGTGAATGAATAAAAGCTGTTTTGGGCAAGCGGGGTTTGAATTCCGCCATGCTTCAGAACCACGTTCATTCCTTCAAGGTTTTCAAATTCTGTAATATCGATGGAATAAGTACCGGGAGTTTTAATTACCAGACTAAGGGGAATTGACAAGGGTTTTGTATCATCATGCGGTATGGCATTAATGGCATATTTTACTCCCTTTGTTTCAGAATAGATAAGTGGTGATTGATTATTGATTCCGAAAAGTTTATAGGCGTCGTAGTCACTGTCGAAAGAGCTGGTAGCGTTATCCAAAATACAAATAATAGATTCATCCGATACCGTACCGTTCGATAGAACCAACTTCATCTTTTTAATAGGATTCGTTTGACCACAGGCTGTTTTCTTGGATCTGACAGGAGTAGTGTTTACAGTTTTTGAATCAAGCGGTAATGTCAGAGATTTGCCTGAAGCGGTAACATGTACAAAGAAGCCTTGTAATGGGGGAACAATATCGGTATAACCGGTTTCACCCCCGGTTGCAAGGTTATAAACCACATATCGACCATCTCGGTTGAAGTACACTGAGTTGTCAACATCATCATCAGCTCCGGTAAGCTCTGCTATACCATTCAAATCGTAGTTGCAGGGATATGGGTTCCCGATAAGATTCCAACCCTGGCTGGTATAGCTCAGGTTATCAAAACTGTGAGCCGCGTAATTCAGGGAACCGGTAAAGGTGAGTTTGTCGTTAGCAGTAAGGTAAATATTATAAGCGTTCGCGGAAGTGAGTGAGGAAAACGCAGTGGTGGCATTATATCCGTCGAAATACTGCCAGCCGGCATCTTTATCGGCTGCGGCAGACGCTTCGCTGTACGACAGCAGATCCCCGTTAAAATTGCTGAGGTTCAGGTTTGTTTGAGCTTCGGCAATGGATGAGCCTATAAAAACAGAGGCTACGGGAGGGATAAAATAGTGGAATTTGGGCATGGATGTCCCCAATCCTCCCGTGAGAAAAAGCTCAACGGTTCCGGAAACAGCATTGTTATAAAGCAATTTACCGTCGCCTGCTGCGGAAGATTCAAGCACAAGACCCGTGTTGCCTGCATTGTTATTCAGTGTTCCGTTGACTGTAAGGGCAGCCCCGGGACTTATTGAGAGTTTGGCCCCGGGATTTATGGTAAGAGGAACGGATGTATGTATAAGTCGTGTGCCGCTGAGAGAAATCGCCCCTGTGTTGGCTATCAGTACCCCTCCGATTGCGGTGAACGGACTGATCCACTCTGAGCCTGCAGTTCTTGAAACCGAGGTGTTGTAGTGCAAAGAGGCAGATGGTCCGAAAGCGGGAGCTCCCATAGCACCTGAAGTTCCTTCCATGGAAAGAGTTCCGTTCACAGATACTCCGGTGAGGGTTTTTGTGCCGGTACCGGAAATTGTAAGATTGCTAAACCCTGAAGGAGTTCCGTTCGGGTTGGTAACAATCTGGTCACCCCCGTTGTAATAAACAGTGGTGTTCCCGGCAGCCACATTCTGCCAGGTACCGTTATTGGTAAGGTATCCGGCAATTCCCATTTCAGATCCCGTTTCCATTGTTAAGGAAGCACCGCTGTTAATGGTAATATCATAGAAATTCGTTTCACCGTATAGTTCCGCAGCCGGATTGGTGAATATTACGTTGCTGGTATTCGGGTTGAAAGTTCCTCCATCGTTAACCCAGGCATTTATGCTTCCGCTTATGGTTAACTGGGCTGCCGCAAGCGAATTGAGTATGCCTCCGGCTTCAATGGTAATCATTTGGACTTCGGTTGTTGCCGGCAGGGAGGGCGAAAAAGTTGTTAATGCCGCATTCGGAATAATAATGTTGGAGCCTAATGCCGGTGTAAGGCCCGATGACCAGTTTCCATTGGTTGACCATACCGTACTTACCGAGCCCGTCCATCGTATCCTGCCTTCCAAAGCTCCCATGGTTGGACTTGCTCCGCGATTGCTTGCAGTAAAATCCGTGGTAAACCCTGTAATTTCTATTCCGTTAAGGCCTCCATTGGTAGGAATATAATTCGCAGCCGATGTGCCGCCCGGGTTAATAAATATCGGATTAACCGACGCGCTGTTTGCGTCTTGCCCGCTTATCAGGGGAAGCGAGGTCACATTGGATCCGTTGTAATACCCCAAAACGCCTCCTGTATTCGGGGCGTTGTAATCGTTGTAATTCAAAGTCAGGGACGTGCCGGAAGAATAGTTGAAATAGGCGGCATAGTGGGTTCCCGAAGCTCCGTTGTTTGAACGGGCGTTTTGAAAGATATTGTTTCTGACATCCCGGGTGTTGTCGGGCGAGGCACTGTAGAATGAATAACTATTGAAGCTTCCGGAAGTTGGTGAACCTCCCAGGTAAACCGTATTAAAATAGACATTGTTGGTGTTGCCGGCTGCACCCGACTCATAAATCCCAAAGATTGCGGTGGTAGTATTTCCTCCCAAAGCAATAATGTTATTGGAGTAGGCAGTAAGACCATTATTCGCGCTGATTCCATAAACGGCAACCGTTTCCGCACCAGCTCCGGCAGAGAGGCTGTGAATAAAATTTTGGCTTACCGAATTGCCCGTAGTACCCCCATTAAAATACAATCCAACCAGACTTCCGGCAGCATTCGAACTTGTATTTGAAAGGTTGGCTATTGTGTTGCCACTTATGCTTACTGCTCCCGTAGAAGCATTCCTGATTCCATACATGTTGCTGATAAAAGTGGATGCATTGGCAGCCGAAATTGAGCCGATGGTATTCCTGCTGCAGTTGATAGCTCCCGTTCCTGCCAGATTAATCCCATAAACATTTGCTCCGGTTGAACCGGAAGATATGCTTATCGATCCAGTGCCGGTTGCTGCGCCAATTGTGTTGGGAGTAGTGGTTCCGATATTCACAGACCCCGCCAAAACATTGATGCCCGACCATGAGCTGTTCAGAGAATTGCCCCATGCGAAGCCGGTTATCGTATTGCCCTGAACGCTAATATTCGCAGAGGTTCCCGCAGTGATAGTGATGGCGGAAAAGGAATTGTCGAAAGCATTGGTTTTGGTCCAGGTTCCCGAACACAAAGCTGCGCTTCCACCTATATAATTATTACTTATGATTATCCCTGTTGCGGTAAGTGAGGAGATATTTATTACGGTATAGCCCACACTTAAAGTAGGAATGAAAGTTGTGGTTTCATAAAAGCTGTTTCCGCTAATAGTCCATGCTGAATTGTATGATGCAAGCTGAATTCCGTTTGAAGCCACTCCGCGCCTGAAGGAATCGTAAATATTGTTATTTCGGATTATATTATTGCTATTATCCCTTCCTGCCGACCCGGCAGAATAAATCGCATTAACGATCCGTGTTGCGGAGTAGCTGGTAATATTGCAGTTCTCGATGATGTTGCCATCGTTGCCATTGCCGGAGGTGGAGGTGGAGAAGAAGATTACTCCCCCTGTAGTATTTCCTGAAATACCTCTAATATTGCAATATTGGATTGAATTATTCTCTGCAGAATTAGCAAACTGGATTGTTGATACACTCAGATTTGGATTGATGTTGCTAATTGTAAGGTTTGCATTGCCTGTCTGGTTGACTCTACCGTCAAAAGTAACATTATCTGCCCCGTTAAAACTAAACATTGGTCCATTGTCTGAACCGC
>JAIFNN010000090.1 GCA_020047715.1 Bacteroidota bacterium
TTAATTCAAATGAAAGCCTCATCGTTTTGAATTGATATATAGAATTGAATATCTACAAATTTATAACGCTAAGTATTTGAGCCTCTTTACAAACGATATAAATTCAAAACTACCGGATCAACCGAAGGCTCATAATAGAAGCATCGACTTTTCGAAGTATTTCAAGACTTGTACCCATAGTTCCAATGCAATATCTGAAGATAGCGGAAATTCTTTTATGCAATTTTTCAGGGCTCAATGTTCGGTAATGCTCGTTATAAGTGCTGAAGACGGTTCCGTAATCGAAGCGAATCCATCGGCTGTTGAGTTTTACGGCTACTCTCGCGAACAATTCCGCTTGCTCAACATCACTGAACTACATAAAAATTCCAAGTTTGATATTAGTTGGCCTGTAGGTCTGGCTGCCTCGACAGGTAAGCACTCCACGGTTTCAACTCACCGATTGTCGGATGGCAGCCTGCGGGTTGTGGAGATTTTCTCCTCCCCTTTGGCATATCAGAATAAAGATACCTTTTCTTTAATTATTCATGATATTACTCCCCAAGCCAAAGCAGAGGATTCCACAAAGGGAAATGACGAATACCTGAAATATTTTGCCAATCGAACAGATCTGGTTTGTTGGCTATCGGAAAACGGCCTTATTTATATGAACGACAACTTCGTTCATCTTACAGGTATATCAAACGACAACTTGGATGAAATCCCGGCTCTACTCCTTAAGCTTGTTCACCCCGACGATAAAGCCTCTGTTTGCAGAAACCTGTTTTCCAGAAAGATAAACGCTGAAGAAGTTGTTAATTTCAACTTTAGAATTATCAGGGCAAACTATGAAATACGTTGGATAAATTCACTTAGTTATGATGTTTATGAAACCGGGAGCAATCGTAAAATGCGTGCCGGTATTGCAAAAGACATCACCGAGATAAAGCATTTCGAGAATTGTCTGGCCGATGCGAAGGAACAATCCCTGGAATCCGACCGCCTTAAAACAGCCTTCCTGAACAACCTGAACCATGAAATCCGCACTCCCATGAACGGAATCATCGGTTTCTCCGAAATTCTCAAATTGCCCGATCTTACTGTGGAAAAGAGAAATTATTACACAAGCATCATCATCGAACAGTCGAAAAAACTTTTAAGCATCATCAATGATATTATAAGGGCCTCAAAAACCGACACCTACGCCATAGGATTCAAGAAAAAACGTTTTTCCCTGAATGAGTTGTTAAAAGAGACTTTCGAACACTATAAAAACCAACACGAAACAGATTCCTTAAAGTTTTCACTGCTGCTTGGCTTGGAAGAGGAAGAGAGTCAGATATATTCCGGAAAGGAACAGCTAGCCCAGATTTTGAACTATCTTCTTTCGAATGCAGTAAAATTCACCAGTACAGGACGAATTGAACTTGCCTATAAGCTCAGCAACAGTAAATTGCTTATTTCAGTTGAGGATACAGGGATCGGAATTGACAAGAAGCATCACGAATCCGTTTTTGCCATGTTCCGGCAGGTTGAACTGTCGCTTGACAAATCCCACGGTGGAAACGGCCTTGGATTGAGCATTTCGAAAAAATTGGTTAATTACCTGGAGGGCGAAATCTGGTTGAACTCGGAATTAAAGAAGGGTACTACCGTTTATTTTACAATTCCGTACATCCGAGATTATTAGACTTCAATGCCGATTTCCAAATCCCTTCAGCTCTTCCACCACCCCCTTTTCAGGTAAAAATACTATACAAATCAGGTGTGTTTTTTTGTCTCCCCTGAAAAACAAATACTAATTTTAACCATCTTTTTGGTCTTTCTCTTCAAAGGCAGAATATGGCTACAACCGAAATGAATTAGTTGTGGCGATTATATGATTAGGGATTTCTGTGCTTTTGACAGTATAACTGTTTTGCCCAACAAAAGACAAAAAAGAAACACAACGGGCAGAAATTGCCAGGTGACACAATAGGAAATAAATTCAATTGCCATTGAACCAATTGATTAACAATATTCGGGAGAAAGATATATGCCGGGGAGTATAATCATTGCTCATGACAAGTCTGCTTTTTCAATTTACCTGGCTGAAATAATTCAGAAAGCCGGATATATTGTTTTCCATACCCATAATGTGCAGGAGACCCTTCAAAGCACGGAAATAAACAATCCGGAATTACTTATTCTAGCTACGAATCTTCAAAAATCAAGTGGGTTCGATCTTTGCAAAAAACTTAAAGGAATTGAGGAAATCCGTAACACCCCTGTCATATTTATTAGCTCTGAAAACGAGCCTGCAAAAGAGCTGGGTTTTTTGGCCGGAGGAGTTGACTTTATAACTCCCCCTGTAAATCCTAAAGAATTTATTGCCAGGATCAGAACTCATATTAAAATCGCCCGAGGAATAAAAACCAGCGAAGCCGAATCTCAAAGACTTCTGGCAGAGATAAAAGACTGCAGGAAGGTTGAGGAAGCCCTTTTGAAAAGCGAAAAGAAGTTTAAGCTTCTTAGTCATTCTTCCTCCAAAATGCTTGAATTGCCTGATCCAAACAGTATCTATAAGTACATTTCCTCTGAATTGCAGTCACATCTTCCCAATACTATTATCATAATAGTATCAATGAATGAAGCAAATGGCGAAGGGCAAGCCATTGAAATTGCGGGAATAGACAGTAAATTTTACGAATTTGTGGTTTCCGTTGCGGGCATTAATCCCCTGGAACGAAAATTCAAACTAATGCCCAAAATTACTGAGCTTCTCAGATCAGGTAATCTGATTGAATTCGATCAAAGGCTGGAAGCATTATGTGGAGAGGACTTTCCGGTGTATGCCGCCAGAATAATTGAAAAAGTGGTTGGGATGAACAAATTGTATCTGATCGGCATCAGCCACAATAATACATTGTTGTCATCAATCCACTTTATTACCACGAAAGACACAATAATCCGGGACGCTGATTTCATTGAGTCGTTTTTGAAGATTGCCGGTATTGTTATTCAGAAGAAAATTGCAGAAATCTCATTAAAGAAAAATGAGGATAAACTTTTAAAGCTTAATGCGTCCAAGGATAAACTTTTCGCTATTATCGGGCACGACTTAAGAAATCCTTTCAACACCATTTTAGGCTTCACCGACTTGCTATTAGAAAGCATTGAGAACCAAAAACTTGACAAGACAGAAAAATTTGTATCCCTTATTGGTGCATCCGCGAAAAGTGCATACAGCTTGCTACAAAATCTACTGGACTGGGCTAAAACCCAATCCGGGCAACTTCATATGCAAAAGGAACAAATTGACTTATCCGAGTTAATACGGGAAATTTGCTTTGTTTACAATCCCGAGGCCAAAAGGAAGGATATTACCATCGTGAGCAATCACCAGGAAGCGAGCGTTATTTATGCTGACTCCAACCTTCTAAAGATCATAATGAGGAATCTTATTGGGAATGCCATTAAATATTCCTACAGGAATGGGGGAATCGAAGTCAGGACCGAAGACAAAAGAGATCATATCAAAATATCCGTCATAGATAACGGCATTGGAATGACTGAGGAGGTTTTCAACAGGCTTTTCGAGTTTACCGGCAACGACTCGGTAGAGGGAACCGAAAATGAAAAAGGCAGTGGTTTAGGACTAATCCTTTGCAAGGAGTTTATTGAGATGCATGGGGGCAAATTACTGGTAGAAACCAAATCAGGGAAAGGCTCCCGGTTTAGTTTCACTCTTCCCAAGCTCAATTATTAAGTTCTACCAATCTTTTTCAGAGGCAACAGGTCTGGCAACGGCCTTTTTCTTATCAACTTTTTCTTTTACATCTTTCTCCTGGTTCTCAATTGCGTTGAGTATCTGCTCAGCTTCCTGCTCGCTTATTTCCTGTGGCACTTGTTGCTCCTGCTGCTGCTTCTCTTGCTCCTTCTTCTCCTGCTCTTGCTGTTCTTGCTGTTCTTTCTCCTGCTCTTGCTGATTTTGCCCTTGCTGGTCTTTCTCTTGCTCCTGCTTTTGCTTATCTTTATCCTGCTGTTGCTTATCTTGCTGGTTCTGCTGTTCCTTCATCATCTGCAAAGCGTAAGCAAGGTTAAAGCGAGTATCTTCGTCGTCCGGTCTGATGCGGAGTGAATTCTTGTAGGCGTCGACTCCCTTCTCGAATTGCTGAGCCATTATATGCGAATTCCCCAAATTGTGGTATAAATCGGCTCTTTTCTCCGGGTCGGTATTATTCTGGATCAGTTTTTCGTATTCAGCAGCCGACTCCTCATACTTTTTCTGTTTGTAGAGGGAGTTGGCAATGTTGTAGTCGGCCTCATACAATCCTGGTTTCGAATCGAGTGCCTTCCTGAAGTTAACTTCGGCCTCACTGAACTGGTCACCCTGGTACTCCTTCACCCCTTCCCTTACCAGTTTCCTTTCCTTCTGACCGAAAGAGTTTGTTAATGAGAAAGAGAAAAATATGAAAAAGAATATTATTCGTGTCATAGTTTCATGAAATGGTTATTCAAAAATATTAAATCGGTTCAGCCAGGTGTTTTTCTTGTATCGAACGATAAAATCAATCAGAATCAATAAGGCCGCAAGTCCGGCAAAATATTGAAACCTCTCATCGTACTCGGCAAAAACCTGGGTCTTGAACTCCTGTTTTTCAAGATTATCAAGTTGTTCCATAAGAGTAAAAAGCCCTGAAACGCTGGTACCTGAGTGTACATAGATACCGTCGGTAACTTCGGTAATACGTCGCAAGGTTTTATCATCCAGCTTGCTTACAACTACATTACCTTGTCGGTCTTTTCGAAAATCCTTGCTACCTGCATACAAGGGGATCGGAACACCGGCTGGGTTACCCAGTCCTACAGCATGCACCATCACTCCTTTTTCCTTCGCCCGCTCGGCCGCTTCAAACACACCGGGCTCGTGATTCTCGCCATCGGTAATAATAATAACCGCCCTTGACTTACCTGAAGCCTGATCACCTTCAGCCGGAGAAAAGGATTTAAGCGCCAGATCAATTGCAGCTGCAATATTGGTTCCTTGTTTTGAGACCGCATCGGAACTGATCGCTTCCAGGAACATTTTTGCAGAGGAATAGTCGGTTGTAAGCGGAATCTGTGTATAGGCATCCCCTGCGAAAATTATAAGGCCGAATTTGTCACGGTCGAGCCTGTCGATTAAGCGGGAAACCGATTGTTTGGCGCGGATAAGGCGGTTCGGAGCAATATCCTCAGCAAGCATGCTGTTGGAAACATCAAGCGCCACAATAATCTCTCGGCCCTTAATCTCAACCTCCTTCAGTTGCGATCCGACGCGGGGACCTGCCAGCGCAATGATTGCAAAGGCGAAGGCAGCCAAACTCAGGTAAAACTTCAGAGCGTTCCGAGATGAAGATGCATCCGGAATTAGCACCGGGTGGAGCTTCTCAGAGGCAAAACCCCTTAGCTTTTTCCTGACCCCAACACGGCCAAGATGGTAAAATACTGCTAAAACAGGTATCAGCAGGAGACCCAAAAGTAGCTCAATATGTGTGAATTGCATCATCTCAAAAAAAAATTAGACAAAATACATGCCTACTCAATGTCTTCAGACTTGAATAGATTAAGGAATATTTTTCAGGAACATTGCCCTCAAAAAGATCTCCAGAAAAAGAACAATTGCCGCAGCCAGCAACCAGGGAAAATACTCGTCCTTTCTTTTACTGAATTTCTGAACATCCAGTATCGTTTTTTCAAGTTTGTCTATTTCCTGATATATTGCTGCCAGCTTTGCGTTGTCGGTAGCCCTGAAATACTGCCCTCCGGTTGTTTCGGCAATTCTCTCCAACACTTCTTCATCAATCTCTACCTGAACATCTTGCGTGCGCATTCCAAACATAGTTGACACCGGCATGGGAGCCATTCCCATAGTACCGACCCCGATAGTATAAACACGGATGTTGTAGTTCTTTGCAATATCGGCAGCTGTAACCGGGCTAACCATTCCGCGGTTGTTAACCCCATCGGTAAGAAGAATGATTACCTTGCTCTTGGCATCGCTGTCCTTCAGGCGGTTGACGGATGTTGCCAGTCCCATTCCAATAGCAGTCCCGTCTTCTATCATACCAAATTTGAGTTCATTCATAAGATTCAGAACAGTGGCTTTATCGTTTGTGAGGGGACACTGGGTAAAGCTCTCCCCACTGAAAATAACAATCCCAAAACGATCACCCTGTCTCCCGCTTATAAACTGCGACGCTACCTCCTTTGATGCCTCCAGCCGATTGGGTTTGAAATCCATGGCCTGCATGCTCCCGGAAGCGTCCATACACATAATAATATCAATTCCCTCGGAATTAACCTGCTCCCATTCATTGGCTGATTGGGGACGAGCAATGACAACAATAAGTAAACTCAGAACAAGCAGTCTCAATACAAATAATCCCTCGCGCAAATACCAGCGAAAAGGTTTAGACCTGGAAGAAAACGAATCCAGACTTGAAATCCGAACCGCGGCAACCCCTTTCTTGCTTTTCCAAACATGAAAAGCAATTACCACCGGCACTATTGCCAGCAGGTAAAGTAACTGGGGGTTTGCAAAAACAACCGCTTTCATTTATCTAATTTTTTGTGTTTAAAACTTTGCACTTTCTATTCCTTTTCAATTTGATCCAGTTTTTCATTAACACTGGTGACTTCCTCGATTTTTGTTTGTCCCACCAGAAGGTATGCGTTATCCATATTTCCCTGATTTTCAGCGGGCAAAGGTTCGGCTTTGGCAAACTTCACCAAATCCGCGGTAAGCAGGATTCCTTCAAGCATTTCTGCCAGCATCTCTTCCTGTGGCATGCATTTACGGAATGCAGGTAAGGTTTCGGAAGTCACATATTCCATGGCAGGGAATCCAAATCTCCTTTCCAGATATACACGGGTGATATCCGACAAACGGGAATAATACTCCTTATTCTTGCCGTTCTGCCAAAGTTTCTCCTCCTTCAGTCTATCCAGTTCCCTGAATGCGACAACATGTGGGGGAAGCGCTTTCTCCTCGTTTTCAAGAAGTATCTTTTTGCGCATTCTCCTTACGATAAACAACACCAGCAAAACCAACAGCAAAAGCCCACCCAAAGCAAGTCCTGTTTCAGGTATAATTTCCCTGATTCGAAAAGGCAGGGTAAGGGGAGGTTTGATATCCCTTATTTCCGACTGGCTGTCAACGATAGGCGATAGCACAGTCAACATCAATTCAGGGGAAAGAATTGTGTCGATAATATTATCGTGTGAGAACGCAATGGGGAATTGCGGGATTCTATAGGTTCCGGGGGAGAAAGATGTGACCGTCAAACGCGTGAAAAGGCTGTCTCCACCCGATGAGCGGACAGAATCCAACACTTCAATCTCTTGTTTCAAACTGTCGGTAAACGAGAACGACTGCAAAACCACCTTAGGGTCTTTACGAATCGTCAGAGCCAATTCAGTTCTCTCTCCGATTTTTATGGTATCGCGCGAAAATCCCATGGATAATTCCACCAACTGAGAAATCCCCGGAACAGTCAAAAAGAAGAGGATTGCTGCGGTAATAAAAAATCTAATTATAAAACTCTTATAGAATCCAACAGACATAAATTAACGTTTTTTAAACAATGTAATAAGGGGTTTAACATAGTCTTCAGATGTGCTAACCGAGGTATAATCAACTCCTGCGCGGGCAAAAGAATTCTGAAGAGCTTTTTGTTTGCGGTTCCAATTCTCGGAATAGTTCAACCTGATGCTTTTCAAGGAAGTGTCGACCCATTGTTCCTGGCCTGATTCGCTGTCCTGAAATTTCACAAGTCCCATTTCAGGAATTTCTTTGTCCCTCTGATCAAAAACCTGAAGCGCAACAAGGTCATGCTTGCGACTGGCAATTTTGAGGGGCTCATTAAAATCGGGGCAAATGAAATCGGAAATCAGAAAAGCTGTGCATCGCTTCTTGATCGCGTTGGTAAGGAAAATAAGCGCTTCGTTGAGATCGGTCTTTGTGCTTTTCGGGTCAAACTCGATAAGTTCCCTGATAATATGCAGAATATGCTTTTTGCCTTTTTTCGGGGGAATAAATTTCTCAACGCGATCGCTGAACAGAACCAGACCGATTTTATCGTTGTTCTGAATCGCGGAAAATGAGAGAACTGCCGAAATCTCGGTAATGATGTTTCTTCTGAGTTGGGCCACCGATCCGAAATTGCGACTACCGCTGGTGTCAACAAGCAACAATACAGTCAATTCCCTTTCCTCTTCAAAAACTTTCACATAAGGGTGATTAAAACGTGCGGTAACGTTCCAGTCGATATTCCGGATATCGTCGCCATATTGATACTCACGCACTTCCGAAAAGGTAACTCCACGCCCCTTGAAAGCGCTGTGATATTCGCCGGCGAAAACGTGCTGCGACAATCCTCTGGTTTTTATTTCGATTTTCCTGACCTTTTTGATCAGCTCTGAAGCATCCACTTTAGAAACCATGGCTTTTTAAGTTCTTCCGTTACTTTTTTTTTGTGTTTACAACAAAGTACCACTCCTTTTCTTCAAGGGTGATCAGGTATTTAATGTCTTCAAAGGTATACTCCCAGCTTGCTTTGGATGTTTTTTTGTATTTATTGTTAAACTCCTCCAAAATAAAATCGAATTCAGAATAATCGCACATCAATCGGGTGTGAGTTGAAATATTCTCATCGGAGAAAAAAACAATAAGCGTTTTTGTGCCGGAAGTATTAATAAACTTGAAATAATTAAAGCTTTCGTTTTTCGAACTGTTGTCCAAGTTAAAGCCTTTCATAACCTTTCTGACATATTCTTCGGCTCCGGCTTTTTTAATCCCGATCAGATTCTGACCTGAAGCAAGCAGGGAGGCAAAAAGAAACAAACCACAAAGCCAAAGATTTTTCATGTGCATGTCAGATTTATGGAACTTCGATTTTATTGAGAATGCCTGTGATTATCTCTTCGCTGGTAATATTTTCAGCCTCAGCTTCGTAACTCAGACCAATTCTGTGGCGCAGCACGTCGTGGCAAACAGCCCGTATATCCTCAGGGATCACATAGCCTCTTCTTTTAATAAACGCGTATGCTTTTGCGGCTTTCGCAAGGTTAATACTCGCACGTGGAGATCCCCCGAAAGAAATCATGGGAACATATTGAGGAAGTCCAAACTTGTCGGGCTCACGGGTAGCAAACACAATGTCAAGAATGTAGTTCTCGATTTTTTCATCCATGTAAACTTCTTTTACCAACTCTCTAGCCCGGAGAATGTCGGAAGGTTTAAGAATTTTGTTTACCGTAGGAAATGCTTTAACCGTATTTTCGCGGATAATTGACCTTTCTTCTTCTCTCAGGGGATAGGTTATAATCACCTTCAGCATAAACCGGTCTACTTGCGCTTCAGGCAGAGGATAGGTTCCCTCCTGCTCTATCGGATTCTGCGTGGCAAGAACCAGAAAAGGGTTTTGCAAGGGGAAAGACTGCTCGCCGATGGTAACCTGCTTCTCCTGCATAGCCTCAAGCAAGGCACTTTGAACCTTTGCCGGGGAGCGATTGATCTCATCCGCAAGTATGAAATTTGCAAAAATGGGACCTTTCTTAACAATGAATTCCTCTTTTTTCTGGCTGTAAATCATGGTGCCGGTAAGATCGGCAGGCAAAAGATCGGGAGTAAACTGAATCCTGCTGAAATGAGCATCGATTGTATCTGCGAGAGTTTTAACGGCAAGGGTCTTGGCAAGCCCGGGTACTCCTTCCAGCAAAACATGCCCGTCGGATAACAATCCAATAAGCAACCGTTCTATCAGATGCTTCTGCCCTATGATGACCTTGTGCATTTCAAGGTTTATCAGATCCACGAATTCGCTTTCCTGTTTAATCTTTTCGTTAAGTTCCTTGATGTTAACTGTTTCGTTCATTGCGTAAAATTTAATATCAACATGTGTGATCCTACAAAAGTCCGGCCGATTTTTTATTTCAGGGGAAATACCTTGCTTAATCCTCTATGTAAAACCACTGATTCAAAAAAACCGGGTCCTGAATTCAAACTTTTGGCAAAAATGACTAAAAAATGAATTATTTCAAAATTTTGAACGCGTATAGAACAACTGTAGAATCCGAAATGTAGGGGATTTTTTGTTAAAAAATGTTAATGTGTCAGGATTTCATCAAATTAAGTCTTCCCATGGAAAGGTTTGTGTATTAAAACAGACAAAACCAATTTCAAGCATAATTTGTTTGAAATTGGTTCAGCCCAAAGCAATTCATCCGACTTAAGTCTAATTTTTTATAATTCGGGTATTTTCAGTTTTCCCTTTGTCGAATATACTTAGAACATACACTCCCTTTTCGAGTTTGCTCAAATCTAACGGCAGTCCTTCGTTTATGCATTGGAAGACCAACCTTCCCCTGATGTCGTATAAACGAACCCTTGCCTGGGAAGGGCTGTTCAGTATCGATAGATAATCCTCCACCGGGTTGGGGAAAACCAGAAGTTCCTGAGTCATCAACGGGGAGGTGTATGTGCCCGGCATTTGAATGATCTGATAGGGAAGCTCGCTTCCTTTTGCATAGGCATTTCCCTTTTTGTTTACGATATAGATGGAAGTCCATTCCGGAGGAGTCATTTTATCAAGGCCATCCAACCATTCCTCGTCGTTATATCGGTAGAAATCATTGGTAACCGTTTCGTAATACGACATCACCGGGCCAACAAAAGCCATAGGGATTCTTTCGGGTGCAGGGCCATAGGCAAGGAAAACGCCCAAGTTAACGTTTCCGGTCCCTACATGCAGCACATGCCCCACTATGTTACCCCACTGATCGGTAGGCTGTGTATGCACATCAGCAACAACGGCTTCTTTTCCGGGTTCGAACAACAAGTCGAAATACCAGCCATCTTCATAGACTTCACCGCACATTGGTCCCTGCTGGTAAACATACATATTCTTCAAAAAAGCTGTTTCTCTGTCAGAATAAGGCAAATCGCTCATCTGTTTGTGCAAAATAAGCGTCAGTGTGTCGCAAGTCGCTTTCAGGTTAAGGAAATAGTCCTTGATTTTTGTATGCACGGGCAATTCGTTAAAAAACGCACCTGCCTGTGATGCGAATTCCGCCAATCCCTGGTAAAACTCAGGGTAAGGCTCAATATAACTATATGGGTAGGAACAACTCATTCCGCCGGTATACGACTGTTTGGCATACAGCAGATTATCGTGTCTAAGCTGACTCCATGAGGCAAGCTGGGTGTTCAGCTTTTCATGTTGCCATGCAGCTGTTGAAAGGAAAAAGGGCATTCCCTCCCACTGAGGCTTTGAGTTTAAGGTACGAAGACAGGAAAGCCATGAGTTGTACAATGACTTTTGCCAGAATGCCTGATCGTAAAGATCAGTGAGTTTTCGAAGGCAACTAATCTGGGTTCCGTAATGATAGTTGTTGATTTCATCTTCCAGGAGATTCAAAGCATCATTGTTTCCAAGGATAAACATTGCATCCAGAGGTGAAGGAAGCGGCCTGAAGATCTTCTCCCCTTCATAAATGATCCGGTCAAAAACCAACTGGCTAAAGAAATACGAATCGATTATAAACCGCTGTCCCAAAAGCCTGAACGAAACGGGAAGCGGATCGGGCTCTGAGCTATAAGGATCTACCATAAAGATGTCAGACAGTATCTTTTGACCGGATTCCGGGCTACTTAGGAGTTTCTTTTTGAAGTTTTCGTATTTCAGGGGATCTAACAGATCAGCTGCATTGTTGATTTCTGAGGCCAGGCAGATATTGTTTAATTCTCCGGTTGTAAGGTTGTCACTTTCACCGACCATGAGGTCTATTGTTTTCTCGTTCTGGCTTAACTTGTCGCGCATTCCTGAGGTTTCGATCAACTCATTCAAGAGGAGGGCGGAGATATTCATTCTCCGGATATCTTCCTCCGACCAGGGTTCCTCATCAAAAGCTGGAGGAGGCGTGAGCAGGAAATCCATACGTCCCAACCAGATCATCGCCTTAAAATAAGAGGCCAATGAATCCTGACCGGTTTCCGTATAGATTTTTTCGGTATAATGGCCTCGGGTTTTGAACTGGCTGAAATCAAGAATTCTTTGATGCTCCGAAAACAGAGGCATCACTTCAAACCCGTTTTCTGCTTTTATCTTAGCCAGAAGCAGATCAAATGTTTCCTGATTATCGACATTGGCAGGCATGGATGTTTCACCCAAAAGCGCAAGGGGGATGCTTATGTACAAATCAACATCCCGAAGGGGATCGGCTAATTCAGGATAAGTGGAATATTTGGAAACCAGGGTATTGTATGAACTTCTGAAATTCTGAAGGATTTCAATCAGGTTTGGGCGGAGCAGACAGTATTCAAGGTTTTTTAATATACCATCGTAAGATGCATGCAGTGCATAAAGCATCATGTCGGTTGTAATCATCACGGGCAAATCCTTGAAATAGATATCCTTTAGGGCAAAAACAAATTTCTCATAGTTAAGGCGCTCGGTAACAACAAATCCGTTTTTGGCAAGCATCTCTTTTTCAGCCAGAGAGAGATTCATTTTGATGTCGACCGAATCCATGTAAGAAAAAGAATTCAGCTGCTCCAATTCGGGTACAGCCTGATAATATTGGTTTTGCAAGGGAAACATAGCAGAAGTAGCCGAATAGCTGAGGTTTTTGTTCTCTCGGAGAAATGTATTGTACTCTTCCAATACATCGCTGGTTTGAGCCGAAACCACAGCAAAAACTGTTGCGAAAAAAGTTAAAAAGTAAAAACTTTTCATGTCATGATTTTGTTATGATTTAATATTTTTCAGGCTATTGTTCAACGGGTATTTAATTGAATAAATACAAATTTACAAGGGTCTGATGCAAATAGCAAGGATCAAAGGGATTATTTTCGGGGATGCAATACTTAAGTTAAAATAGTTTATTAATTTTATCTCTTTGCAAATCCCCAACTACCAATTACTACTTTTTAACAATGCGGACTATGACCCAATATTTCAAATTTATATTATCTGTTTCACTGGCATTGACTACTGCGGGAGCATTTGGACAGTTTAATTACAAAAGCGGTTACGTTATTTCCACAGAAAACGACACTTTATTTGGGTTGATCAGGGATGCAGGTGGCAGCCGAAACTCGGAAATCTGTTATTTCAAAATCGATAAAAAAAGCAAAGTCGTTAAGTACCGTCCAGAAGATATAAAGGCATACCGATTCATTGGCGATAAGTATTATTATTCTCATGCCTTATTTTTCAAGAACCAATACAGACATATTTTTATGGAAGTTCTGTTGGAGGGTTCTGTTAATCTTTATTACAACATAAAAAGCAAAGGAACAGCATATTACATCGAGAAAGACAAAGGCAACCTGATCG
>JAIFNN010000063.1 GCA_020047715.1 Bacteroidota bacterium
GGTTTGCTCGACACAGCCCGTTACAGAGCTTTTTTGGCAGAAGAACTGAACTGCTCGGTAAAGGATATTCAGGCAGTAATACTCGGAGGACATGGTGACGATATGGTTCCGCTAATGAATTACACCACCTTGAGCGGAGTGCCCATACGGCAGTTGCTACCCGACGAGAAATTAAATGAGATCATTCTTCGCACCCGAAAAGGTGGAGGTGAGCTTGTAAACCTTATGGGCAAATCAGCCTGGTATGCTCCCGGATATGCAGCGGCCCGCATGGCAGAAGCTATTGCCAAAAACCAGAGGAGGTATTTCCCTTGCAGCGCATACCTTGAAGGTCAGTACGGACAAAATGATTTGTATTTTGGGGTTCCGGTGAAGTTGGGCAAAAAAGGAATTGAACATATCCTTGAAATTACACTCGACAAGGATGAAAAAGCCTTGGTTGAGATTTCAGCAAACAGTGTAAGGGAAAACATTGTTTTTCTTGAAAGTCTCAAACTATGGTAATAGGTTTTAAATAAAAGCTAAAACCTTCCAGGAAAGCAATATTTAGAATATCTAAAACTATTCTGTGCCCGTCAGTTATCAAATCGGATGGGCAGAAAAAACAAAACCCGAATATCAGGAATGAAATCCAGAGATTCGGGTTTTTATCATTAAGTGGGGATTTTATTCCAAATCATGAATAACCAGTCCACTTCTCAGTTTTGGTTCGAACCAGGTTGTTTTTGGGGGCATGATATTGTTAGTATCAGCAATATCCATCAGTTGCTTCATGCTCACCGGGAACAATGCAAACGCAACAGCCATTTCCCCGCTATCGACGCGTTTCTGCAACTCTCCCAAACCACGGATACCTCCCACGAAATCAATACGGGTCGACTTCCTAAGGTCGGTAATGTCCAAAATAGGGGTTAAAACCGTTTCCGACAACACGTTTACATCAAGGCAATCAATGGGATCATCGTCGTTGTAGGTTTCGGGTTTTGCCGTTAGGGAATACCAACTCCCATCAATGTACATACTGAAGTTATGAAGTTCAGAGGGCTTATAAATCTCTTGGCCTTTTTCTTCAATGACATAACTGGCCCTCAGCTTCTCAATAAACTCAGAAACCTTGAAACCATTGAGATCCTTAACGAGTCGGTTATAATCGATTATGGTAAGTTCACCTGCAGGAAAATGCACCGCGAGAAAATAATTATACTCTTCATTACCCGTATGCGAAGGGTTGTTCTTTTTTCTCTCATTGCCTACCAACGCAGCAGCGGCGGTACGATGATGACCATCAGCAACATAGGTGAAAGGGATATCATTTTTAAAAATCTCAGTAATCCTTTTCACCACCGAAGAATCAGATATTACCCATAGCTGGTGCCCCACCCCATCAGGAGTTTTAAAGTTGAATTCGGGTTTTCCGGCTGTAACTCCTGAGGTAATTGATTTCAGTTCTTCATGATCGGGATATGCGAAAAACACCGGTTCGGCGTTAAAGTCCGTAACACGAATATGGTTCATGCGATCCTCTTCTTTATCGGGCCTTGTTAGCTCGTGCTTTTTGATTATGCCATTCATATAATCCTCAACAGCAGCACATGCAACAATTCCATATTGGGTTTTTCCCCACATGGTCTGGGCGTAAATATAAAGATACTCCTCCTCATCCTGAACAAACTTCCCATCAGAAATGAGCTTTCTGAGGTTTTCCTTTGCTTTATTGTAAACCACATCGGAATGGAGATCTACAACCACCGGCAGGTCAACTTCCGGTTTAACCACATGTAAAAATGAATGAGGATTGCCTTTTACCTCTTCCCGAGCTTCGTCAGAATTCAAAACATCATAGGGCCTTGAAGCTACCAGATCAACAAATTCTTTTTTTGGCCTGAAGCCTCTAAATGCTTTAATTATTGCCATAATCCTCAAATTTTATTTAAAAACAAAGACGCAATTTGTAAAAGCTGCGTCTTTGCTGGGTTAACAATGTAAATTTAAAATACCAAAATGATGGTTGACTGGTTAAGCAAATCGAGTCGCATAATCCGTTAACAACCTGATTTATTTATTTACCTGGAAGGTTGTATCGCCTTTATCCAGGAAATTAATAATCTGCTTTGCAGCGGCTACGCCGGCATTCATATTAGCTTCGGCAGTCTGTGCCCCCATTTTCTTGGAAGTTGCAAAATAACGGCCTTTGTATTTGGCAAGTTGCTCTTTGCAATCGGGTTCAATGTCGGTAGCATATCTGAAGTCGGGCCGTTGTTCAAACATTTTAATAAGCGAGGGCTCATGAATGACTTCCTTTCTGGCTGTATTTACAATTGTAGCACCCTCGGGCATGGAGCTCATGAGTTCGTAATTAATTGCCTCCCGAGTTGTTTTGCTAAGGGGGATATGCAATGAAATGTACTGGCATTTACTGAAAAGGTCGGCAGCAGTCTCCTCAAATTTAATCCCGTCGTTTTCTATCAGCACCCGGTCAACAAAAGGGTCGTGGGCATAAACCTTCATACCAAAACCTTTTGCAATAAGGGCAACGATTCGTCCAACATATCCATAGGCATGAATGCCTATTTTTTTGTTGCGAAGTTCAGAACCTGTAGAGCCGTCAAATCCCCCGCGATTAAGATACACGAGCATGCCAAAGACAAGCTCTGCAACCGCGTTAGAATTCTGACCCGGTGTGTTCATCACAACTACTCCCTTTTCGGTAGCCGTTGCCAGGTCAACATTGTCGTATCCTGCTCCTGCCCTGACAACGATCTTGAGATTTTTAGCTACTTTAAACACGTCTTTATCAACAACATCGGAGCGGATAATTATCGCATCAACGTCAGAGGCTGCCTTATGGAACTCGGCCGGAGAAGTGTATTTCTCAAGAAGAACGCATTCGTATCCAGCTTCTTTAATAACCCCCTGAATAGCCTGAACGGCAACTTTCGAGAAGGGCTTGTCTGTTGCAATTAAGATTTTTTTCATCGTTTTGGATGTTATGTTAATTATGCTTTAGATTCAAACTCCTTCATGCAATCGACCAATGCCTGCACGCTTTCCAAAGGCATCGCGTTGTAGATGGATGCTCTGAAACCTCCAACAGACCTATGTCCTTTAAGGCCGATCATACCCTGTGCAGAAGCGAATTTATTGAATTCCTCTTCCTTATCTTTGAAATCATCGTTCATTACAAAACAAACGTTCATAATGGAACGATCTTCAGCTTTTTCAACAGTTCCCTTGAACATCTTGTTTCTCTCAATCTCACCGTACAGAAGGTCAGCCTTTTTAACATTTACCTTATGCATTCCTTCTACCCCTCCTTGTTCCTTGTACCATTTCAAAGTCTGGAGTGCTGAGTAGATTGCAATACAGGGTGGAGTGTTGTACATGGTTTCGTTGTCGATATGAATCTGGTAGCTCATCATGGAAGGAATGGGACGATCAACTTTACCCAGGATGTCGTTTTTGACAATTACGAATGTAAGACCTGCCGGGGCAAGGTTCTTCTGAGCGCCACCATAGATAAGGGCGTATTTGGAAACATCAATCGGACGGCTGAAAATATCGGACGACATATCAGCGACAAGAGGAACCGAAACATTTAAGTCTTCCTTAAGTTCCGTTCCAAAAATTGTATTATTGGTTGTTACGTGCAGGTAATCGATATCTGCAGGAACTGCAAATCCTTTAGGAATGTAAGCGTAATTCCGATCTTTTGAAGAGGCTACCGTAACGACTTCACCAAATAACTTGGCTTCTTTGATTGCTTTGGATGCCCACATGCCTGTATCAAGATATCCTGCTTTTTTGTTGAGAAGGTTATACGGAACCTGCATAAACTGCATGCTTGCACCTCCCTGGAGAAACAATACCGAATACCCTTCAGGGATATGAAGCAGTTCCTTAAACAGGGCAATTGCTTCTTCAGTAACAGCAATGAATTCTTTGCTTCGGTGAGAAATCTCCAGAATTGAGAGTCCTGAACCATTGAAATCAAGAACTGCTTTTGCGGTATTCTCTATAGTGAATTGCGACAGGATTGAGGGACCTGCATAGAAATTATGTTTCTTCATAATAAAAGGGATTTGTTATTATTTGGCTTAAGAACTGCTTAATTTTACTGTAAAATTAATAATTAAATTACGAATTAAAAGGGAATACCCCGAATGGTTGATAAAAAGGAATGAATTGTTAATTAATTCACAACCTACTCAAAACCCTCGAGTTTAATCAAATAATCGTTTTCCAGGACCGGAATAATTCTGGTTAAATCGTGGGTGAGACAATACTCTATAACATCATCGAGTCCGTTTTTTTGGAGCCTGTGCCGTTGGGCAGCTTTGTCGACATATCCGATAACATCGCTCTCAGCGATTCGCCACAGGTCGGACGAAGCGATAGCTGAATCGCAAACCGTATCGAATTTGCCGGTTTTCAGCAGGCGGTCGGTCATTGCCCCGGCAAAGAGCGTGTCTTCGAGATTAAACTTGTTTTTCCAACCGGCGCATAAAACAAGAACGTCTCTTGAGGATTCAACGGCGTAATCGCACAAGGCTGTGAGGTTAAGAAAAGCCCCGATAAGTACCTTATATCCTGAAGAGGCTAGTTGCACGGCCTGGGTTCCGTTTGTGGTGCTGTAAACGATATTTTGGAATTTAACTCTTTCGGGAGTAAAATTGAAAGGGGAGTTGCCAAAGTCGGCAAAATCCTTAACGATTCCGTCTCTCTCGGCCGCCACCTTATACCCTTTGGCTTTCCATTCCTTTGCTTCTTCAAGCGTTCGCACCGGGATGATACGCTCAACCCCGTTCATAAAAGCGGTGCAGATAGCCGAGGAGGCGCGCAAAACATCCGTAACAACCACAATAGCTTCCCTGTTTTCAAAATAAGGGTACAATGCCGGCGAAAAACATACTTCAATCTTACTCATTCCCATCCCTTTATCAGACTCCTGTTATTTTTTATAAAACGGCAGCGAAACTATTCTGGCTTTGATATCCTTTTCCCTGATGCGGATAAATATTTCCTTTCCGGTTTTGGAATACGGAAGGTTCACATATGCCATTCCGATTCCTTGCTTGAGCATTGGCGACATGGTTCCTGAAGTGACTTCTCCGATTATCTCCCCGGAAGCGCTTGCCACCTCGTAATGCTGGCGAGGAATCCCCCTGTCGATCATAACGAAGCCAACCAGACTCTTCTTCAAACCTTCCGCTTTCTGCTTTTCGAAAACCTTACGGTCGATAAAGTCGTTTCCCGGGGTAAATTTGGTTATCCATCCCAAACCAGCCTCAAGTGGGGAGGTTGAATCGTTTATATCGTTACCATAAAGGCAATAGCCCATTTCAAGGCGAAGTGTGTCGCGTGCAGCAAGCCCAATGGGTTTGATTCCGAACTCCTCCCCTGCTATCATTATTTTCTCCCAGATGGAGGTTGCCACATCGTTGTAAAAATACAATTCGAAACCACCCGCCCCGGTATAACCGGTAGCAGAGACAATCACATCCTTAACACCGGCAAACTCCCCTGTCACAAAGGTGTAATAAGGGATTCCTGAGAGATCAATATCGGTTAGTTTTTGCAATGCTTTAAGAGCAAGAGGACCCTGCACCGCAACTTGCGAAATATTATCGGAGGCGTTTTCGATTATTGCTCCCTCTGAATTCTGACTAACCAGCCAGTTGTAATCTTTGTCGGTGTTTGAAGCATTAACAACCAAGAGATATTTGGAGTTCTCATAGCAATATACAAGGAGATCGTCAACAATTCCTCCCTTTCCATTGGGAAAACAGCTGTACTGGATTTTCCCGGGAATGAGAAGGTTCACGTCGTTGGATGTAACTTTTTGAACAAAAGCTTTGGCCTGAGGGCCTTTCACCCAAATCTCGCCCATATGGGATACATCAAACATTCCGAGTTTTTCGCGAACTGTGATGTGCTCATCGTTAATACCGGAGTATTCCACCGGCATTTCAAAGCCGGCAAAGGGTACCAGGCGTCCGCCCAGTTTTTTATGAATTTCGTTAAAAGCAGTGTACTTCATTATGAAGGTATTGAATTGTTGTTTTAATTGCGGTATCAAAAGTAGTACTTTTTTCAAGCCCGAAATTTGTTTAAAAGCATTTCCGGGGGAATAAAAGCAACCTTGATTTCTTATTTTGAAATTACCTTAAACTCAACCCTTCGGTTCTGTTCCCTTCCTGCCGGAGTGTCATTTGGCGCAATGGGCTGGTTGAATGCATAACCTTTCCATTCAAGTCTCGATTTATCAATTCCATTGGCAACCATATAATCAACAACGGCTTTTGCCCGTTCCTCCGACAATTTGAGGTTAACTTTCAAGGAGCCAACGTTATCGGTATGACCGGATATTTCGAGGCGGATCGTCTCGTTGTTTTCAAGGAAAGTAATTACCTGGTTCAGCTGAGGATAGGAGGCAGCGGTTAGGGTTGCCTTACTGGTTTCAAAGTAAATGTTTTCGAGAACCACTTTGGTACCGACCTCAACCTTATCCAGCAAAAAGTCTCGAACGAAAGGCTCGTCGGTGCTTGCCAAAGTCATGTCAACCGCATCGAGAAAAAACAGATAATCTTTGGCAACAACCTCGACCCCGTAGGCTTTGGCTTCGGTGAATTTCGCCTGGTATTCGCCTGTTTCGCTGGTTATTGCCGTAGCAACAACCTTCGATTCGGTAACATCAACAAATTCGAGTTTTGCAAGAACCGGTTCGCTACTGACTTTATTAAGAACACGGCCCTTCAGGTAATAGAATGAATCGACCGGTACGGGATCGGGCATAGTGAAAAACCCGATTTTTTTTGTGTCGGGAAGACCGGCAATAAGAATATCCTCATTAGCAAGGATCATTTCCTTTTCGGATCCCAGGAAAACCAGCTTATAAATATCCTTGGCACCTACACCCCCTTCGCGGATGGTTGATACATAGGCTGCTTTTCCGTTAGCGGAAAGACAGAAAAACAATTCGTCGTCGGGGGTATTAACCGGATAGCCCATATTTACAGGATCGGACCAGGTACCGTTTGTCTGCATAACAGTTTTAAACACGTCAAAGCCGCCCATGGTATTGTGTCCCCGTGAGGAAAAATACATGGTTCTTCCATCGGGGGTCAGAAAAATACCTTGTTCATCGTATTTGGTATTTACAAGACTACTGAGATTAATGGGCTTGGACCATTTCCCCTTTATACTCTTTACAGACATCAATATATCCTTACCTCCCAAGGTTAAATCCTCATTGGCTGAGATATAATAAACAGTATCGCCAGTCTGAGTGAAGAAAACCGAAGACTCTGACTCATCGCTTGAAAATCTTGATTCCCATGGCTTTGGAGATTTCCATTCTCCGCTTTTGAGTTCGCTCACATAGATCTCGCCGCCTTTATCCTCTCCACGATAAATAAACAACTGAGATTCATCCGGGGAAATGCCAACGGCGGCATCGTTTTTCTTGCTGTCGATTTTTTTGTTCAGAGGCATGGCAGAGGACCATTCTCCCCCGGTAAGAGAAGAGAAATAAACATCTTCGTAAAACTTATTGTCGAATTCATTTCTTTTGCTTTTCATGCCAATTGGGCGACGGGAGGTAAAGTAGATTACTGAATCGTTGGCTGCAAATATGCTGTAATAGTCATCATAAATTGAATTGATACTGTCGCCCATATTTGAAATGATTAGCCTTTTGCGTTCGGCTATGATATCCTTGCCGTTTTTGCATTCGATGATCAGTTTATCAATAAAGTCAACCTGTTTTATCAGTTCCTGAGGCGAAAGGGATTTTCTATACTCATTATAATGCTCCACCGCTTTATCGAATTCCACCACCAAATGATATGCTCTGCCCAGCAGATAATTGATTTCGGGACTGATATTCGGTTTTTTCTCATATGCCTTTCGGAGGTACTTAATTGCCTCATACTTATCATCGGTGTAGAGATAGCAGACTCCGATAAGGAAATTCAGTTCCGGATTTTCACTATTATACTGATGGGCAGTGAGATAAAGGTCTCTGGCCAGGTTATAGGTTCCGACACCTTGAGCGAAATACTCGTCGGCCTCAATGATGGCGAGCCATGCATCCAGAAACCCATCTTTGTTTTCCGTCCTGAACTCACTTTTCTTGATTTTTATCTCATCCTTGCTTTTCTGAGCATAGGCTTGTACGTTGAGAAGTGCCAGAAGCATTATTGTGTAGAGTAAGCGTAACTTTATCATAACAAAATTGAATTAAGTGGGTGGATAGCCTCTCGCAAAAAAGCGGGGGTTTCATGAAACTGATTTGTTGTATTTACTTTACTGCGCATAGGAATTGAATTTATACCGAGTCTGATTTCGGAGCCTATGCTCCTCTGCAATTATTTGCATTCTTTAAGATATTTTTCAGCCTCGGGGATTCCATGCTCAAGGGCTTTTTTCCAATCGGCACAAGCGCCATCAAGATCGCCGGTCAACTCCCGTACCAATCCCCTGTTAAGATAAGCTTTTCCAAAAGCGTTGTCAGAACTCAGAACCACATCAAAAAGACTAATTGCCTCCGGGTACAAATTTGCCTTGGAAAGGCTGGCGGCTTTGTTATTAAGTGCCGGGAGATAATCCTGCTGAATGATTATTGCCCTGTCAAAATCCAAAAGAGCCGAGTCGGGTTGGCCAAGAAAGTATTTGGCGGTTCCCCTGTTGTTATAGGCGATGTAAAAATCAGGGTCGAGTTTTATTGCCACGCTGTAATCGGCCAGCGCTCCCTCATAATCACCCAGGCTGATCTTAACGCTTCCCATATTGTTAAAAGCCAAAGGAAAATTGTTTTCGTAATTCACAGCCATTCGATAATCGTAAAGGGCTCCCTGCATATCGCCCAATGACCTCTTGGCGCTTGCCCGATCGTGGTAAGCCAGGGAATAATTGGCTTTCAGCTCGATGGCCTTGGTGAAATCGCTGATAGCACCAGAGTGCTCATTGAGCAAAAGCTTATACAGCCCACGGTAATAATAAACCTGGGCTTGCTTATAACCTTTTTGAATTGCAGCGTCCAACCTGTTGATAACTATTTTGGAGGTATCCTTAACAAATGGCAGATATCCCAGATAAAAATCGGGTTCTCCATTGCTCGGGTCTCTTTCACCTGCAAGAGTAAAGTCGGCTATTGCCTCTTTGATTTTACCTAATTCTACTTTAACTTTCGCTCTTTGAATCAGGGCTTCATTCAGTCCCGGATCCAAATCAACAGCCGCATCAAGGTAAGTTAAGGCTAACTCGAAATTCAAACTCCTTATGTTCTCAACAGCCGAATTATAAGCAGTTTTAGCATTCTTTTTGTTTTTATCGCTTACTTGCGAGAAAATCGGAAGAGAAACAAAGAAAAGGGTGAACAAAATCAGAGAAATCTTCTTCATATAATGGAAGTGTTTGTATCGTTAAAGCGTATTGCTAATATTTACCAAATATTGACATTTGGTAAATAAACCATTTTTAAATCGAAAATTAAAAAAATAAATTTACTTTTAATTAACAGTATGCACAAGTGTATTATGCAAAAACCTCTGTTTATCTTTGTGAAATCAAAAAAACACAGTGAAATTGGAAAAAGCTGACCTAACATACCTGAAAAGCATGTCGGACGGAAATGAAGAACTCATTCTGGAAATGATTGATATCTTTATTGATCAGGTGAAAGAAATTTGGGGTGAAATGGAGGATTCACTCGAAAAAAAGGATATAGACACTTTAGGGAAACTCGCGCATAAAGCAAAGTCCTCTTTGGCTATCATGGGAATGGATTCAACGGCCCAAAGCCTTAAAGACCTTGAATTATACTGCAACGAAAACACAAACTTGGAGTTGTATCAGGGTATAATCAGCAATTTCAAGTCAGACTGTTTAATAGCTATCGATGAACTGCTGTCTTATAAAAAAGATCACTTAACTGATAATACCTAATTTTGAATTTACAAAATGAAACAGGGTTATGCAAAGATTCAAAACTCTATGACCACTGAATTCACTGTAGCAAAAATATAAAAGATAAATGACAGTCAATAAAACTAATACTCATGCTGAAAATTGAAAACATTAACGGGGTGACCTTAGTAGCCTTTGATGGCATTAACCGTTTCAATGCTTTGATTACCGAACAGGTTAAGGAAGAAATGAAATTGCTATTCTCCTCACCAAACACCAAGTTGATTCTTGATCTATCGGGAATTCAATTTATCGACAGTTCAGGATTCGGAGTTTTTCTTTCCATTATGAAGACCGCGAACAATAATTACGGGTATTTTAAGATTTCCAACATTTCGGAAGAAGTGATGGATCTCTTCAAACTTCTGCAGTTGCATAACGTTTTCGAGATATACAACAAGAGGGAGGACGCTCTGAAAAGTTTCAATTAGGCAAAGCATCTTAACGTACAAAACGATTTATCCCTCTTGAACAAATGCCCATGGCAAGGTTCAGGTATTTTTTTACCTATTCATTTGAAAACACCAGTGCTCCATCCTTAGCATCGATAACAACAGGCTTTTCCCGATCAATTTTGTTTAAAAGGATTATTTTGGAAAGCTCATTTAACAGGTGCTTTTGTATAACTCTTTTTACCGGACGGGCGCCAAACTGAGGATCGAATCCTTGATTCGCCAGCCATTCTATTGCATCTGTTTTTATTTTTATTTCAATTCCGGATCCTTGAAGTTGAATTCTCAGTTTATCGAATTGTATTTCGACAATCTGAAGTATCTGATTGCGATCCAACGGTTTAAACATTATAACCTCATCGATTCGGTTGAGAAATTCAGGGGGAATAGTTTTTCGTAGCTGAGTAAATATTTCATCCCTGGTTTTTTCAAAGACCTCTTCTTTATCCTTATCTGCCACATTTTCAAGGTTTTCTCGGATAATAGAAGATCCCAGATTGGATGTCATAATAATTATTGTGTTTCTGAAATTGGCAGTGCGGCCCTTATTGTCGGTAAGTCTTCCGTCGTCAAGAACCTGCAGCAGGATATTAAACACGTCGGGATGTGCTTTCTCGATCTCATCGAGCAGAATAACCGAGTAAGGTTTTCTGCGAACGGCTTCAGTAAGCTGTCCGCCTTCATCGTAGCCGACATATCCCGGAGGGGCTCCGATGAGCCTGGAAACGCTGTGTCTTTCCTGGTATTCCGACATATCGATCCGGGTCAGAAGGCTTTCGTCGTCAAACAGGAATTCCGCCAGAGCTTTCGCAAGTTCGGTTTTCCCTACCCCTGTAGTTCCAAGAAAAATAAATGAACCGACGGGCCGACGGGAGTCCTGCAAGCCGGCACGACTTCTCCTCACGGCATCCGAAACAGCACCAATGGCTTCCTCCTGCCCTACCACACGTTTATGCAGTTGCTCTTCCAGATGAATCAGTTTGTCCTTCTCACTCTGAAGCATCTTATTCACTGGTATTCCGGTCCATTTGGAGACTATTTCGGCAATATCCTCATCGCAGATTTCTTCGCGAATCATAGCATCATCGGCTTGCTGTACTACCAGCTCTTTGTTGAGAAGGACTATTTTCGCCTCAGATTCCTGAATTTTCCCATATCTTATTTCTGCTACTTTGCCATAATCACCAGCTCTTTCGGCCTCATGTGCCTGAAATTTGAAATTCTCAATCGCCTCTTTCTCCTTCTGTATGTCGGCTATTATTTTTCTCTCTGTTTCCCACTTTGCCCTTAGCCTGTTTCTGTCTTCAGAAATATTTGCGACCTGTGCCTCTATTTCCTTGATCCGGCTCGATTCCCCATCCCTTTTTATCGCTTCTTTCTCAATCTCGAGTTGTTTGATTTTCCTTTCGATCTCGTCGATTTCTTCAGGAAGGCTGTTCATTTCGAGCCTCAAGCGTGCGGCAGCTTCATCGATAAGGTCAATGGCCTTGTCGGGCAGAAAGCGGTCGGTAATATAACGCTTCGACAACTCCACGGCAGCAATAATGGCCTCATCTCGAATTCTCACTTTGTGATAGTTTTCATATTTCTCCTTGAGTCCGCGCAGAATAGAAATAGCGCTTAATTCATCAGGTTCGTCAACCATTACGATCTGGAAGCGACGTTCCAAGGCTTTGTCTTTCTCAAAGTATTTCTGATACTCGCTAAGTGTAGTAGCTCCGATAGCCCGAAGTTCTCCGCGGGCCAAAGCCGGTTTCAGGATGTTTGCGGCATCCATTGCGCCTTCCGATTTCCCTGCACCAACAAGGGTGTGTATCTCATCGATAAAAAGAATAATATCACCTTCAGAACCAATGACTTCCTTTACCACCGACTTCAATCGCTCTTCAAATTCCCCCTTGTATTTAGCTCCGGCTATCAATGCTCCCATGTCGAGGGAGTACACCACTTTATCCTTTAAGTTGTCGGGCACGTCCCCATCAACGATCCTGTGGGCAAGACCTTCGGCAATTGCGGTTTTCCCCACACCCGGCTCGCCAATAAGTATCGGGTTATTTTTGGTGCGGCGGCTCAGGATCTGAAGGATACGGCGTATCTCGTCGTCACGCCCGATTACCGGATCAAGCTTCCCGTCGCGGGCTCTCTCATTCAGGTTAATTGCATACCGCGACAAGGAATTATAGGTGTCTTCAGCTGTCTGAGACTGTACTTTTTCACCTTTCCTCAGTTCTTCAATGATCTTTTTCAGGGATTTTTCCGTAAGCCCATTATCTTTTAACAGCTGGGCAATATCATCACCCGCAGCCAGCATTCCAATAAAGAGGTGTTCGAGGGAGACAAACTGATCGCCCATCGACTGTGCCTGTACCTCGGCTTTTGTGAAGGTTCGGGTTAAGGCATTTGACATAAATGGATCCCCGCCTGTAACCTTTGGGTAGGAACCAATAATACGTTCGAGCACAAGTGAAACCGAATTCTGATTGATTCCGGCCTTCCCAAAGACAAAGGAAACCAGGTCGGCAGCATTTTCCTGAATGGATTTTAGCAAATGCCCGTTTTCAACTGCCTGATTGCTGTTTGCAGCAGCAATCGTGAAAGCTTGCTGAAGTGCTTCCTGGGATTTTATAGTGAGATTGTTGTAATTCATAGCGACTTTATTTTTTTATCTTTTTATTGTATCAAATCTGCTGCCAATTCAATTTTTAAAGTATTTTTATGTCAGTATGTCATTCGCTTTTTCCGGAAGGCCGAATGCAATTGTTTTATTGATGCAAATTATGAAGCTCAGATTAAATATAGGAAAAGCCAAGGCAGAAGTCACAAACCCTGCATTTTAAATTTATAAACAACCTGATCATTCTTCCGGTCAATATTAATGGTTCAGATACCCTAAGCTTCATTTTGGATACAGGGATCTCAACAACCATGATAACCGAGATGGCAGGGACCGACAGCCTGATATTAAATTTCGCCCGTGAAATAAAACTTAAGGGACTCGGAGTGGGCGAGCCCATCAAAGGCATTCATTCGTATGGCAATCAAATCCAGATTGGAGGTATTGTCGGTCAGAATCAAGACATTCATGTAATTCTCGATAACGAATTCCAGCTCTCAGCCCGCATGGGAATCCCAATTCATGGTATTTTGGGATATTCGGTATTCAACAACTTTATAGTTTCGATTAATTACGACCACAAGCAGATCACATTTTACACCCCTGACCATTTCAAAGCTAAAAGACGGCATTCCAAGTATACTGATATTCCCCTTACTCTTAACAATACCAAGCCCTACATTACCCTCAACATAGTTGACAATTCAGGGAATTCCTTCCCTGTAAAACTGCTTATTGATACAGGAGCAAGCCATGCCATCTGGCTGGACGGGAGTTCTGTTCCCGGCTTGAAAATCCCCGAAAGCGGCAAGGAAACCTATCTCGGCACCGGCCTTAACGGTGAGGTATACGGAACCCTTGCCCGGCTTAATGCGATCGAGGTGAACGGCAATATCCTTAAAGATGTAATTGTGAGTTTTCCCGACTCGTCGAGCATTTCAGCGGCGGCAGGTCTAAATCAGCGCAACGGGAGTATCGGCTCGGAAATACTCAAGAGATTCAATCTCATCATTGATTACCCAAATCAAAGGATAAGTTTGAAGCCCAATAGTTACTTCAAAAATGATTTTATCCAAAATCTGAGCGGAATGGAGATTATTGCCCCCTACCCCGGCATCAAGTATTATGTTGTAGAAGGTATTCGCGAAAATTCTCCAGCCCACCTCTCAGGTATTGAGAAAGGAGATGTCATTCAGTCAATAAATGGAATTAAATCGGAAAAAATTGAGCTTTATGACATTTATGAGATGCTTCAGAATCAGCCGGGTAGAAAAATAAACTTAATGCTAATGCGTGAAGGTGAATTGGTATCAACCACCCTCAGGCTTGAAAAGTTTATTTAGCAGCGGATTTGAAGCCGTTATTGTTTTTTGATTGCGCCCTTTCTGCGATCCAAATTCATTTTATGGCTAGTTGATTGAAATCCCCTGAGAATTCTTGTCCGGTTAATTGAATTATTCTTATATTCGGTTGATTTAATTAACCTGCATTTTTAATCACTAATTTCCGTAAAGTTCAACTTCTATGAGTGAACAAATATTAAAAGCACTCATGCAGCTCTTCGCTATTATTGCAAGACCTGAGAGTAACACTGAAGACAGAAGAACGGTTGTAGAATCGTTTCTTAAAAGGCAATTGAACCAGGAGCTGGTTTCAGAATACCTAAAGGTATTTGATGATTTTTATAGTTTAAATCAGGAAAAGCAGAAAGAAACCGACCACAGACGACGCAGGATTTCGGCAAGTTCTGTCAAGGTATTGAAGATTTGTTCTGAGATCAACGAGGAACTTGCACAGGCTCAGAAAGTTATCGTTCTGATTCAACTTCTTGAATTTGTCAAATCCGATAATGCTGTTATTACCGACCAGGAAATGGAGTTTTTAAATACCGTGGCTGAAAGCTTTTATATTCCTGTGGATGAATACAAGAGGATGAAAGAATTCATACTCTTCAGTTTTAATGAGTTACCCGATGATGAGGAAATAATGATTATCGACGGGAAGGAGGACGCGGATTATGAAAAGTTTAAAACCAAGCACGTAAAAATAGATGCCCTTCTGGGACAAATCCGAGTGCTGAACATCCAGTTGGTAAATCTCTATTTTATCCGCTATATTGGTCACAATGAGATTTACATGAATGGGCAGATGCTTGAAAAGGAGAAAGTTTATCCCTTCAATTATGGCTCGTCCATCAGAAACCAGCAGATTAAGCCAATCTATTACAGTGATGTTGTAAGTCGGTATGCTGAAGATAAAATCAAGTCGAAAATTGTATTTGCCGTTCGAAATGTGGAATACCGGTTTAAAAACGGAAAACTTGGACTTCACGATATAAGTTTTACCGAGCATTCCGGTAGTCTGGTAGGTATTATGGGCGCAAGCGGAGCCGGAAAATCCACACTTCTGAATGTCCTTAACGGTTCTTCTCCCCCTACGGGTGGATCTGTTAAGATCAACGGGGTTGATATTCACTTTCAGAAAGATCAGATTGAAGGGATTATTGGTCACGTTTCGCAAGACGACCTGTTGATTGAAGAATTATCGGTGTTTCAAAACCTTTATTACAATGCAAAACTTTGTTTCGACAATTACAATGAGGAACAGCTTAACAGTGTTGTTGAGAAAGTTTTAAAGAATCTGGGACTTTTTGAAATCAAGGATATCCAGGTTGGTTCACCCCTGAATAAGAAGATAAGCGGGGGACAGCGCAAAAGGCTGAACATTGCTCTGGAACTTATCCGCGAACCCGCGGTATTATTCCTCGACGAACCCACATCAGGCCTATCAAGCCGCGACAGCGAAAACATTCTGGATCTTTTAAAGGAACTTTCCCTTAAAGGCAAGCTTGTATTTGTTGTGATTCATCAGCCCTCGTCGGATATATTCAAGATGTTCGACAAGCTTTTAATCCTCGACACTGGCGGATACCTTATATATAATGGTAACCCGGTTGACTCCATTGTATACTTCAAATCCAAGGTGCATCATGCGAACTGGAACGAAAGCGAATGTCACACCTGTGGTAATGTTAATCCCGAACAGGTGTTTAACATTGTAGAGTCGCTGGTACTGGATGAGTACGGAAAACTTACTGACACCCGGAAGATTAGTCCCACGGAATGGAGCAGGTTCTATGGGAACAATAAATCGGAAGAGTCGGAAGTGCATGCATCAAAAGAAGAACTCCCTGAGATATCATTTAAGGTGCCCGGCACACTAAAGCAATTTTGGGTTTTTGTTTCGAGGGATGTTCTAAAGAAGCTTAGCGACACACAATATTTGGCAATCAATTTCCTTGAAGCTCCGATCTTGGCTTCTCTTCTGGCCTATATCATCAAGTATTTCAGTGTTGATGTAGCCAACGAGTATGGTTACACTCTGGCAGGGAACAGTAATTTGCCGGTATATCTCTTCATGTCGGTTATAGTAGCCATTTTCATGGGATTAACTGTAAGTGCGGAGGAAATCATAAAAGATCGCAAGATTTTAAAAAGAGAGGCTTTTCTTAACCTCAGCTGGTCGGGTTACCTATTGTCGAAAGTATTCGTACAGTTTGCGCTTTCAGCTATCCAAGCCGCCACTTTCGTTATCATTGGAAACAGTATAATGGAAATAAGGGGGATGTATTTTGAGTATTGGCTTGTGCTGTTCAGTGCATGGGCCAGCTCGAATATTTTGGGTCTGCTTATTTCAGACAGTTTCAAAACCGTTGTTACCATTTATATTCTTATACCTTTTCTGGTAATTCCTCAGATAATACTTAGTGGAATAATTGTGAAGTTTGAAAAACTTAACCCGAAGATTTCCAGTCCCGAATCGATTCCCTTTTACGGGGAAATAATAACAGCTCGATGGGCTTACGAGGCGCTTGCGACCTACCAGTTTATTGAAAATGACTACCAGAGTAAGTATTACGATCTTGATAAATTAAGCAGCAACGCAAGTTTCAAATCGGATTTCCTGATAAATGACCTGAACAATAAACTGGCTTTTGTTCAGAACAACTTTGGAGATCCGACAAAAGCGGAAAAAATCGAGTACAACCTTGATCTTGTTCGAAATGAAATCATAAAAGAGGCTACTTACCGCAGGAATTTAAAAAAGGAATTCAAGTCGGCCATTGAAATCAGCTTCCCGGACCCACAGAGGCTCAGCATCGAAAATGCCAGCCCATTGGTGATTTCCGAAGCCATAAAATATCTTGCAACCGTGCGGGATTTCTACTCAAAACTATACAAACACCTCTACAACAAAAAGAGTGAGAACAAAATGAAGGAGGATCAGGCAGTATTGGGCGAAATGAAAAGGAAATATTCTAATGAAAGTTTGGAAGAATTCGTGACCAACAAAAACGAGTATGAGAGAATTGTTGAGTATAAAGGAAAACTCATACAAAAAACCGACCCAATCTATCTTGATCCAATGAATCCCTTTATAAAATCGCATTTCTATGCGCCAAGGAAAATGATTTTTGGAGAGTATTATAAAACCTTCTGGGTGAATATCATGGTTATCTGGGTAAGTATAATTTCCCTTTATTTAGCCTTGTACTACCGTTTGCTCAAAAAACTTCTTGACTTCTTTGAGAACCTGGAGTTTGGAAAGAAGTCGCGCTGACACACGAATCCGTAAGATTTCCTAAATATTTCCAAAAAAAGGAGCCCCGGTTAACTGGGGCTCCTTTTTTCTTTCCGATCGGAGGAACAAGCTTTTTTCAGTGGAAATCACTCAACGATTTCAATCATCTTGAATGGAACCCTTATGATCGACTCATAATCTTCTCCAGCTTCCAACATATCTTCGTCATCTTCTTCGTAATACCAATTGATGATAACTTCGCTTTTTCCTTTGTGAATGTTCTCAAGTTTTTTGAAAACATCGAGTATGCATTTTGATGAACTGGTATTAAAATACTCCAATTGAACATTAACCTGAGTCAAATCAAGAGGTCCTTTTGCATATTCATCGAGCCAATCAACCAATGGCTTATAGAATTCTATTGAATTTTCAGGAATAGACCTCCCTTTAATTTCGAAAACACCGTTTGACGCATCAAATTTTATTGTAGGAGTCTTTGCTGTCCCTTCAAATGTAATTGCTTCCATATAATTAACTTTAAATTATTTATTTCTGTTAAGAGACTATTACTTCAAGGTTGAAAAAGTAATACTCGTTGTTATAATTGTCAAAACTGTACTCCAGCTTATTTCCGGTTTTACGGGCGATATCGACCAATCCGAGACCTCCACCTCCTTTTGCGGATAGTTTCTGATGGTTCAGGATAAATTTGTACATATCCTTAAGTTCCTCTTCCGACAATGAATTTATTTTATCGATTTTGTCCTTAAGAAACTTGATCTTATTGGAATTTATAAAATTACCAGTGGAGATCCTATATACATTGTTTTCAACCCGCGTAACCACAAGCACTCCAAATTTTGGATCAAAAGAGTCGTGCAGTTTGTCCGGGAGTTCATCATTGTGATGAAACAGATTTTGCAGACTTTCAACCAAAACATTGTAAACTTTTTTTCGAATCTTAGCTTGTTCGCTAAGATCATCCAATTTAGCTTCAACAACTTCAAGCACATTACTAATGAGGTCACTAGTAATGCTGCCTTTATAGGCCAGAAGTACATCTCCACTATTTAGCTTAGAGTAATAATCGTTTATATCAAAGCTCATTGAGGCTTTTTTTTCTATTTTACTTCAGCAAACAACAATTTTTCTTTTGCTCAACAAATATATAAAAAATTTGATCTTATCAAAAAAGTCAAACATATTCAATGCAAAAAAAAACAAGGATTTTGTTTTCTTTGATTTATTGTGCAAAACAAGCATAAATCTACAACAAAAAAAACTTTAATTAAAACGATTTTAAAATAACTCTGTCCTTTTTGGTCAAGTCCGCAATTTTATGGAATAAAGCATGTTTTTCATCCTGCTAAATATCATAAAACTCTGACTAAGGCTCTATCGTTTTTTGCTTTTTACTCCCCGAATAGATGCTAAACTTTTGAAATTTGCATTTTATACTTCCATTTATCAGCTCGATCTTCTTTTCCGGACGTAATCCAAAAAATTTAAGTGCTTCAGGGTTTCCACTCAGAACCCAGGCATCATATCCCGCATAATTCTTTTTTAACACATCTCCGATCCCCTTGTAAAAAAGGTTTATCTCTTCTTCCTTCAATCGTTCGCCATAGGGAGGGTTCATCATAACCATTCCACCTTCAGCGGGAGGGACAAATTCCTTGAAATCTATTTTCTTCACTTGAATAAATTCTTCAAGCAGACCCTTCTTGATATTCTTTCGGGTTAAATCCACAGCATCCTGCGATATATCGGAAGCATATATCTCAGTATTCAAATCAACAGGGTTTAACATCGACTCCATTAAACGGGTGAAAAGCAAGTCGTCATAATCTTTCCATTTCATAAAGCCAAATTTCTCCCGGAATATCCCAGGGGGAATTTTCTTCGCGATTAATGCGGCTTCAATCGGGAGGGTGCCGGAACCACACATCGGGTCGATAAAGGGTTTGGTTCCATCCCAGCCGCTCATTAAGATCATTCCTGCAGCCAGTACTTCGTTCAAAGGGGCGAGATACTGAGCCGCACGGTACCCTCTCTTAAACAAAGGTTCGCCCGAGGCATCAAGTGACACATCGGCCCGGTCGTTTGAGATATGAATATTTATGGTAATATCCGGATCGCTGGTATCAACGGAGGGTCGAAGATTTGTTTTCATGCGGAAACGGTCGGCAATAGCGTCTTTTGTTTTTTGGGAAACAAAATGACTGTGCCGGAACAAGGGAGAATTAACGGATGAATTGATCATAAAGGTGTCCTTAACCGAAAAATGGTCCTCCCATTTCATGTTATAAACAGCGTCGTACAATGAATCTTCATCAGTTACCTTGAAGCTACGAATATTCTTCAGTATGCGCATTGCGGTGCGCGCTCCGATATTAACCTTATAAAGCAAAGCCTGACTCCCGGTAAAACTTACAGCACGGTTGAGCGGCCTTACATTTAGCGCACCGAGTTCTCGTAGTTCGGAAGCAAGAATTTCCTCGAAACCGAACATGGTTGTTGCTATAAACTCGTTTTCCTTCATTGGGATAGTTTGAGATGATGTTTAACTGCATTCAGGGCATTAGCATAGCGCTTTTCATCAGCACCGCCAATAAGAACAAATTCACTTCCCGAGTTTTTGATTTCCTCCATATACCTCTTCAACAAATAGTTGCGCTTTTCACCCCCGTTTTCCCTGAGTGGATCGGGAACCCAGGGAATATCGGGCAGACAAATGAGGTATAGGTCGATTCTATGGTTGGCAAGGTACTGATCAATACATTCGGGATATTCATTGAAAACCTCGATGAACCATACTTTTGTAATAATCAGCCAGGTATCAAGAACAAGTATCGAAGGATTTGATTTTTCAGCTTCTTTTTTTTGACTGATTTGGCTCTCAGTAATATGGAGCAGATCATCATAAGTATAGGTTCTGGTCAAACTTCCAATATACTCTCGCGCGTATTCAGGGACCCACGGGCAGTTGAGGGCTTCCGCAAGGTATGCTGAAACAGCTGTTTTTCCTGTCGATTCAGGCCCTGTGACAACGATGGTTTTCAAATAATGGTCTTTTTATTCAATTCTTTTCTCCACTGAAAGTAACCTATTACGGCCATTGCTGAGTAAACGGAAAACAAAACAACTGTAGGATATAGTCCTTTATATATATAGGTTCCCAATGAAACAATATCTATTACAATCCAAAACAACCAGTGCTCTAGGTATTTTCGGGCAAGCATCCAGGTTGCCACCACACTTCCTGCAGTAGTAAAGGCATCCCAGTATGGCAACGGAGAATCGGTAAAATTATCTAGACCATACCCAAAAGCCCAGGATAACAGAATTGTTACCGACACAAAAACCATCCATTCACTAGTGCTGGTGCGAATGATGCTTGTTTGCTTTTTTTGGTCATCTTTCTGCACCGACCGCCAAAAATACCATCCATAAATACTTACTCCCAGATAATAAAACTGGAGGCTCATGTCGGCATAGAATTTAGCCTGAAAAAACACATAAACATAAATGAGCGAGGTAATAATCCCCCATGGCCAGAGCCAAATGTTCTGTTTTATCGAAAAATACAGATAAATCAAGCCAGTAACAGCACCAACGATTTCAATAAAAAAGTCGGAAACAAGGATTTCAGTCATTATCGCTCAAATACTTTCATTCCCCGGTATATGCTTCTAATTTTTTATCATAGAGGGATGATTCCGACAGAACTTCAATAGCGCGTTTATAAATGGGATCCGTCTCATTGAAAATCTGATAGAATTCAGATATTTCCCAAAGGTCTCTGGCAAGATAGGCCTTGCATAGAATACGGATCATAGGCTCGCTTTTCTTGAAATCGGCGTGCTTATATTCCACCCCCTCATTTTGCGCGTATTCGATGAGTCCATTTATGATATCGTCGGATATCACAAAGTTGTTTTTAAACTCGTTAAATTTCTTGAATTTATTACTTAGCTCAGTGCGGTTTTTATCGCCATAGTTCAGAATATATTGGTTCAATATTCCTTTACCAATAAGATCTCTGTAATAGGTCGAATAAAAGGAAGTATCGAAAGGCACAAAATAGTCGGGCATAATTCCCCCTCCCCCGAAAACAACACGTTTTTTATTCAGCGTGCGGTATTTAAGGGAATCAGGAAACGAAGCATCAGCTGAATCGGCGAACTGCGGAATAACAAAGCGTTCGGCCACTTCTTTGGCGTAGTCATCAAAGCCTTTATCATAGGGCTTCTGAATCAGTCTTCCCGTGGGGGTATAATATTTGGCAACGGTAAGGCGAATCAGCGATCCATCCATAAGGCCGAAAGGTTGCTGCACCAGGCCCTTTCCGAAGGAACGGCGACCAACAATAACAGCACGGTCGAGATCCT
>JAIFNN010000044.1 GCA_020047715.1 Bacteroidota bacterium
CGCTGCCAACCAACCCCAACCAACTCCTGAAACTCGAAATAGCTTGTCATTCCGAGCAAAGCGAGGAATCTCAAATCTTTTACCGGACAACGATGATTTTTTTTCAAAAATCAATCAATTTGCAATTTTGCCAGGCATACTATGGTGCTCTGCAACCAATAACCCCATATAATCAATTTTCTACAAATATTACGGTGCTCTGCACCTTTCATCGCCTTCTTCAAACTAATATCTACAAATATTTAGGGTGCTCTGCACCTTAGGCTTCTTCCATAAACCATTTTCTGCAAATATTCCTGTGCGGTGCATCTTATAATCCCACATATTCTTTTTTCTACCAATAATCCGGTGCTCTGCACCTTTCATCGCCTTATTCATAGAAATATCTACAAATATTTTGGTGTGTTGCGTTTTTTGTTTTTCGACAATTATTTAGTTGCGCCCCTCGTGTCGCAGATGATTTAGCAGAGGTACGGTAGCTTTGACCGCAATAGCAAAATTTTGCCCAAGCGGCAGAGCCGCGTAATATTTGTAGAATAACAATGGAATACCACGACGAAAGGTGCAGAGTACCGCAACATTTAATCCCATTTATAAATGTCATCAAAAAAAATCAAGAATCAACAGAGATAGCTCTTTGAAAATACTTTGGACGAAGTGCCGCGTAATATTTGTAGAAATTACGCAAACTAAAATAAGCTAAGGTGGCGCTTCTGCTTGCCTCAGGGACATGCGAAAAGCAGCAGCGACAAGCTGAGAGCATGCTTTCACCTTGCAGAAACTTGGTTCCGCCGGGTAAAACTCATAAATTAAACAAAGGAATTTACCTGATTTCCTGGCCTTTACAGAAAACATGCTCCAGCAGGTCGGTTCCGAAAGAATAGGGAATATATTCCAGTCCTGGAATTTCGTGGGTAACAACAAAAGAAGCGAATTTGCCTTTGGTAATACTGCCGCTTGTTACATCAACTCCCATTGCATAGGCTGAATTCAGGGTAAGAGCATTCAAGGCCTCTTCGGGAAGCATGCGTAGTTTTATACAGGCCAGGGAAAAAATAAAGTTCATATTTCCCGAAGGAGACGAACCTGGGTTAAAATCGGAGGCCAAGGCTATGGGAAGGCCGGCTTCAATCATTTTTCGGGCAGGAGCGTATCCAATCCCCAGGAAGAAAGACGCCCCGGGAAGCAGTGTCGGCATTGTACGGCTTGAGAGAAGCGCATTGATTTCTGATTCACCGGCAAACTCGAGATGGTCAACGCTAAGCGCATTGTGCTCCACCCCTGTCTGAATTCCCCCTGAAAAGCCAAGCTCATTTGCATGGATTTTTGGTCGAAGCCCATATTTTATTCCGGCAGTGAGCATCCGGGCAGTTTCATCGGGAGTGAAAAACCCCAGGTCGCAGAACACATCAATATAATCGGCCAGACCCGCCTCAGCAACAGCCGGAATCATCTCGTTGATTATCAAATCAACATACTTGTCCTGCCGGCCCTTGAAGTCAGCAGGAACAGCATGAGCGCCCAAAAATGTAGACTTCACCGTTAAAGGAAATTCCTCTTTGATTCGGCGGATGACGCGGAGCATTTTCATCTCGTCATTCGGGTTCAGACCATAGCCGCTTTTTATTTCCACAGAACAGGTTCCCTGCCTCATGATTTCGGAAACTCGTTTCGAAGACTGTGCGAAGAGCTCATCTTCCGGGGTATCGTGAAGAAGTCGGGCAGAATTCAGTATCCCCCCTCCCCTTTTCGCAATCTCTTCGTAGCTAAGACCTTTAATTTTATCTATATACTCCATTTCGCGACTGCCGGCATACACCAGATGGGTATGAGAATCGCAGTAGGCAGGAAAAACGAGTCTGTCTGAAGCGTCAACAATTCTTTGGGATGAAAGGTAGGATGAGGGCAAATCTTTCATCTCCCCAAAATCAACGATTTTGTCGTTCTCTGAAAACAGAAAGGCATTTTCGAGGAAGGGAAGGCTTTGCATTTCCTTTCCTGCACGAAACTCAGGAGGTTGATCTGAGACCTGCAGGAGTTTTTTTATATTCTGAACCAAAAGGGACATATGTCGTTTTTTCTCAGGTAAAATGCTTAAGCACATAAGCCACAGCCACACCAAGGTAATTACCTATTGCATAACCGATTATCCCAATTATAAGTCCGGAAATAACAATCATTTTGTTCTTGAGAGCTGCAGCAACAACCGGAACAAAGGGCGGCGACATGGAAAGGGCAATTGAGGTAATGAGGAAATTATCCACGTCAATTTTGAAGATCCAGGAAAGCAGGGCGTGAAAAAGCAGAGACCCCACAACTGCCAGAAGAATATAAAGGAAAATCGAGACCAGAAAAGTGGAATTGTAGCTGCTGAACATCTCGCTCAGGTTGGCCATTGAGGCGACCACCAAGCTAAAGACAAGAATAAAATACATACCCAGCTGAAAGGTCTTTTTAATCCGGTTCACCGCAGCAAAAGTGCTCGACACGATTCCGAGGCTGGTGATGGTAAGGATTGCCACTACCGTTTGATTATTCTTTGACACAAGCATACTGAGTCCTCCCCCGATAGCAAAGATGAGAACAGTAAGCCCGAAGCCTTTTAGAAGAGGCAGAAAAACCGGTTTGGAAAAGAAACCTTCATAGGACTCGAATTCGTCAACCATTTCAGCGGTGTGATTCTGGAATTCAATTCCCTCGGGGGATTTGAATGGTCGCATAAAAAGCAGAAAAAACCTCTGAGCAAATGTAAGCATGAAGAGCAAAACGAAAGCCCCCACCACAAGGTCAGCTGTATGAGTAAGGATATATATTTCATCATCGACATCAAGCATAGTTGCGATCGCAGCCAGATTAGGAGTTCCCCCGGTATAAACACCGATTAGTAATCCCGAAATTTTCCAGGCATCGGGCATGTTTGAACGGAAGATAAAATAACCCAGCACTACCATCACCAGGACGGAAAAAATCCCTAGAAGCAAGGATAAAAAAGTTTTGCGGGCCATTTTAATCCATTTGCGGATATCCTCGGAAAACAATAATAATGGAATCGCCAGAGGCACAGTAACCGAAGTCAGAATATCGTGCATCCCTTCGAGGTTTCCGGGGAGTACGCCAATATTCCCGATAAACAAGCCTACGACATAACATACAACAATTGATCCGATTTTGCGAACAAATGAGAATGTATGTCCGAGATAAAGCACAAGAGCCGGAAAGAGCAGGTAGAATGCGATTAGAATAATCTTTGCCACCATGTAGATTTTGGTTAGTTAAACAGGGGTTAAATTAACTAAGATTTCAGGGGAAATCCAAATAGTTCTCAATCCCGTGAGGGCTGTTTTAGAAAAGCAGGGAAAATCCCGGCGCACCGTTCCTGTATTTTTTCAATTCCGCCATGTAAAACTTAATCTGCTGGCGACAGACAAATCCCCTAAAAACCTCAAGGTCTGAAAGAGACTCGGTTTCATTTAAAGAATCGATATATTCTGCACGATCTTCCGTGAAAATTTTAATAAGGGGCTCCCGATGATATAACTGGATGTAGTTCATCAGCAAGCGTGCCATTCTACCGTTTCCGTCGCCGAAGGGATGGATATTCACAAAATTATAATGAATGTCGGCAGACAACTTCAGAATCTCATTACTTTTCACGCTGTCAATCCGGTCATTTACGTTTTCTACCATTTTGTTCAGCAAGTCGGGAACTTTGGCGAAATCAGGGAAATACTTTTTATCAACATAAACCTGAGCCAATCGCAAATCCCCCCTGGAGGTGTCAAAATTACCTGAAATCGCGCTTACTTTGCCCCCAGTGGATTTCATAACGAGAGATGCAATTTCCTGAATGAATTCGATCGAAAGCTTTTGTTTTACTGCAGCCAATTCTTTTATTCTGAGAAATGCAGTGAAATGGTCCTTTACCATCAAATGATCCGTTAAGGGTTTTCCCAATGCAGTGATATTGTTTTCAAGAAGAACCCTGGTGTCGGTTTCCGACAAGGAACAGCCTTCAATCTTTGAGGAATTGAAAACAATTGAAATCATGCAGAATTTCTCATAATCGAGCGACTCCATTATACCTTGGTCGAGATACTGGTTTCTGAGCTCTTCCAACTTTGTCCACATGGCCTGTGTTTTTTTGCAAATATAATAAATTTGACCTGAAACAGGAATGAGGCTGGCAATGCCGATCGTCATTATTTTAAATTATTCTAAATAATATTTGCCCATAAACGCTTTTGATCTATCTTTGCGACGAAAATTAACCAATTCAATTCTGTATGTCGTATAATTTACTCAAAGGAAAAAAAGGAATCATTTTTGGTGCATTAAATGATCAGTCTATTGCCTGGAAGGTTGCCGAAAAAGCCCACGAAGAAGGAGCACAGTTTACACTTTCCAATACTCCGGTTGCCCTAAGGTTAGGCTCTTTGGATGAGCTAGCCAAAAAAACAGGATCCGAGATCATTCATGCTGATGCTACCAATGTTGCCGATATTGAAAAAGTATTTGAAAGAAGTATGGAGATCTTTGGTGGTAAAATTGATTTCGTCCTTCATTCTATCGGTATGTCGCCTAACGTAAGAAAAGGTATCCCGTACGACGATATCGATTATCCGAATTTCCTGAAAACCCTTGATATTTCAGCACTTTCGTTCCACAAAATGCTGCAGGTTGCCCGCAAGATGGATGCCATCAACGAATGGGGCTCTGTGGTTGCACTCAGCTATGTTGCCGCACAAAGAACCTTGTTTGGCTATAACGATATGGCCGATGCCAAATCACTCCTGGAATCCATTGCGCGTAGTTTTGGTTATATCTACGGGCGCGACAAGAAAATCCGCATCAACACCATTTCGCAGTCGCCAACACGCACCACTGCCGGCAGCGGGGTATCGGGAATCGACACGCTTATCGACTTCACAGAGCGCATGTCTCCCCTGGGAAATGCAACAGCAGAAGATTGCGCCGACTATTGCATAACGATGTTCTCCGACCTTACCCGCAAAGTCACCATGCAAAATCTTTTCCACGATGGAGGCTTCTCCAGTATGGGCATGTCGTATAAGGCAATCACACAGTATAACAAGAGTTTTGACGAGTGTGAGTAATTGGGGATTTGGGGATTTGGGGATTAGAGGATTTGGGGATTTGGGGATTTGGGAATTAGCTTTGATGGGATCTCCTAACTTCAAAATTGACAATATTGCTCATTTACAAATTAACTTAGAAGCTCCTTGGCATTGGCCAGTGCCGCATCGGTGGTCTGTTCGCCGCTGAGCATCCGGGCGATCTCAACCAGGCGGTCGTTTGTGGCAAGTTGCTTTATCACTGTAATGGTGCCGGATTCCCGTTCGTCCTTGTAGACCAATAAATGCTGATCGCCTTTGGCTGCTACCTGCGGGAGATGGGTAATAGCAAGCACCTGGCGGTCGGCCGACATTTCTTTCATAATTTTCCCAACGCGAAAGGCAATCTCCCCCGAAACCCCGGTATCGATCTCGTCAAAAACAATTGTGGCAAGTCCGAGCGAACCGGAAATAATCGATTTGATGCTGAGCATGAGTCTTGAAAGCTCACCGCCCGATGCTATTTTGGCGATATCCTGCAAATCGGTTTTGCGGTTGGCGGTAAACAGGAATTTAACCGAATCATTCCCCCACAAGCCTGGCTCGGGCAGTTTGTGATTTTGAACTTTGAACTGTGCATTGGGAATCCCCAGTTGAACCAACAAATCAATAATAGTTGATTCCATGGCAGGAATAGCTTTTTTCCTGTGATCGGAAAGTTTGGATGCAAGCTCACTAACGATCGCCTCCTGAACTCTCAATTCCTTTTCCAAACCTACAATCCTGAATTCAGCAGAGCTTAAGGATAAGATTCTGTTATCCATTTCATCACGAATGGAAATCAGCTCACTCAAACTTTTCACACGGTGCTTTTGCATGAGGGAATACAGCAGATTCAATCGTTCCTGAACCTTCTCGAGCATTCCCGGATCCACTTCGGTTTTGTCGGCCAACTTTTCCGTTTCCGAGCTTATATCGCGGAGTTCAATCACGGTGCTGTTAATCCGGCTGCGAAGTCCGAGCGCGGAAGGGTAGAATTTCTCAAGGCGGAGCAGTGTGTTTTCTGCTTCCTTGAGAAGGTTCACCACATTGGTATCCTCCCCCGATACCGTCTGGTAAACAGAGTACAATCCGGATTTTATTTCTTCCGCATGACTCAGTATTTCGAGATGTTGTTCGAGCTCCTCCATTTCGCCCAATCTAATTTTCGCTCCATCGAGCTCGGCAAAGGTGAATTTCAGGAAATCGAGTTCCGCGCTTGCTTTCTCAGATTCTGCTTTAAGCATTTCCAACTCTTTGGAAACAGCTACAAACTTGCGGTATTCCAACTGGTAAGTGTCGAGCATGAGTGCTGAGCCCGAATAAGCATCAACAACCCCAAGCTGGTAAAGATTGTGGTTCAGATCAAGGTTTTCGTGCTGGGAGTGTATATCAATAAGATAATCGCCAGCTTCTTTGAGAACCGGCAAGCTTACGGGCGTATCGTTGATGAATGCGCGGGATTTGCCGTTGGGACTGATCTCCCGGCGCAAGATGACAGACGAATCGGCATCAATATCGTTGATTTCGAGAAATCCAAACAGTTTTTTATTCTTTGATCCGAACACGCCTTCAACCACGCACTTAGCCTCTTTGTTTTTCAATACAGCAACGTCACCCCGATTTCCCAGGATCAAACCCAACGCACCCAATAAAATCGATTTTCCGGCTCCTGTCTCCCCTGTAATAGTAGTGAGTCCGGCCGAAAATTGAATCTCCAGTTCTTCAATGATAGCGTAATTACTTATCGAGAGTGAGAGGATCATAGATTCAGGGAGTTGAAGGGTATTAATTTTTCGCTTCTGCTATTACTTTGTATTTGGAGGCATTGGCCTGATCGATTTCATTAAGGATAGCCGCAACCCTGGCGCGTTCTTCGGGAAACGACTCGGAAAAGACATTCACAAATTCATCGGCTTTGGCGTCAAAGAGCACGTGCATGGGATGCATAAAAGGATCCGGTTTTTTGCGATACACAGATTGAAGCAGCTCGAGATCCGTGGATATGCCGGCGCGTGATTCCACAGGCTTTGAATCCATTGCATCAAGTCCCTGACGGTGATAGCGATAAATAAACTCTCTACAAGGGGCATAGTCGGAATCCAGGATATCCTTAACAAGCCAGTACCTGTTTTTATGGCTGGTGTTATCGAAAGGCTTCCATCCCTTTTCTGCGGCGTTTTGGGCGTTGTCGACGATTTTTTCAGCAGCCTGGAAAAACGGGCTTCCCCCTTCGAAGCCAAAAGAGTCGTAATCCATTCCAAGGATAAAATAGGCGTAATAAGCAAGTATGGAAGTCAGATTTGAAACGTGAGATGTGGGGTCAAATTCCAATGGCTCAAATTCGATATAACGAAATTGAATGTCATTGTCCATGTAATTCATCATCACGGTGTTGTAGTTGGTATTAAAAACCGGGCGGCGCGACTGGACTGAGAGGGTACCCCTGAACTCGTCCGCCGAGATTTGCTCCTGTATATTAAACATCAGAGTACACTCGATTCTCTCCTCGGTTCCGTAAACATGATTTGTCCACACCTTATTGTTCATAAACTCGAAAATAGCTTCCTGCATCGTTTCGAACACCTGCTTATTTGAACCTTGTACCTGCTGAGAAACTACCTGCACATTGCACTTCAGCTCCTGGGCTTGCGTAAGGCCGAAAAGGGCTGCAAGCACGATAATCCCTACTGTTCTCTTCATAATCACCGCATTAATGCTGTTAGTTTGTTTACAATATCCACCGCAACTTCCTGCTTTGATTTTAACTCAAAATTATCAATATTATTGTTTTTATCAATGATGCTTACTTTATTGGTATCAGTTCCAAAACCAGCACCGGCATCGTTAAGGCTGTTCAAAACAATGAAATCCAGGTTCTTCCGTTTTAATTTACCAACAGCATGATTTACCTCATTATCTGTTTCCAGAGCAAAGCCCACCAATATCTGTTTGTCGGTTTTCATAGCTCCAAGTTCCGCAGCGATGTCTTTTGTTGGTTTAAAGGTAATGCTCCAGTCGGATTTTTCCCTCTTGACCTTTTTAATTAATGTCTCAGCCGGCGAAAAATCAGCTACTGCTGCCGATAAAATTGCAGCATCGCAGGAAGAAAAATAATCAAGGCAGTGGGAATACATCTGTGCGGCGGTTTGCACACGCAACAGTTTGATTTTCGGGTTTTTTGTTTCGAGGGATACGGGACCGCTCACGAGAATAACATCCGCGCCTGCGTCAGCGCAGACTTCCGCAATTGCAAAACCCATCTTTCCTGTGGAGTGGTTCCCAATAAACCGTACAGGGTCAATGGGTTCGTAAGTAGGTCCGGCGGTTATAAGGATACGCCTGGATTCAAGTTTTTTTTTTCAGGGAAGAGAACCGGTATGATTTTCTGTAGAATGACCTCAGGCTCTTCCAACCTTCCTTTGCCAACCAAACCTGAAGCCAGTTCCCCGCTGGCAGGCTCTATAAGGATATTTCCGTAGGATTGAAGAATGCTGATGTTTTTTTGTGTAGCGGGATGCTTAAACATATCCAGATCCATGGCCGGGGCAAAAACAACCGGGCATTTGGCAGCAAGATATGTCGCAATAAGCAGGTTATCGGCCTGTCCTATGGCCATTTTCGCCATAGTAGCAGCCGTAACCGGGGCAATAAGGAAAAGGTCGGCCCAGTTGCCCATATCAACATGACTGTTCCAGGTGCCATCTTCCTTAAAAAACTCGGAAAGAACGGGGAATGTTGATAACGCAGCAAGAGTACCTTTCGTAACGAAACGGTCAGCGAAGGGTGTAAGTATTACTTTAACTTCAGCTCCTTCACGAACCAACAGACGAAGAAGGAAAACAGCTTTGTAGGCTGCAATACTGCCAGTAATACCGAGAAGTATTTTTTTTCCTTTCAGGTCCATGAGAATTTATTTTGCTTCCTGATCTTCTTCAGGTTTAACGGGCTCCGAAACTCTGTAATAAATGCTGTCTTCGAGGTACTCCTGAAGAGCGATTAAGGTAGGTTTGGGAAGGCGCTCATAAAACTTGGAAATCTCGATTTGCTCGCGGTTTTCAAAAACTTCCTCGAGGTTATCGGTATAATAAGCAAATTCTTCCAGTTTACGATTAAGCTCCTGTTTCATCTCAACACTTATCTGATTGGCTCTCCGGCTTATAACCATAACACTTTGGTAAATATTGGCCGTTCCCACGCTCATATCGCTCAGATTCTGAGTTACTGTTGTTGCTGCTGCTTTGCTTTTTTTGTAATCGATCATTATTGTATTGGGTTTTGATTTATATCTTGTCCTAAAGCCGATAAGGAAGCCTCGTACATTGTTTTGGCTTCTCCGGCGAATTGTCCCTCAGGAAATTCCGAAATAAAAGAATAATATTCATCCACGGTTGCCTGATAACGGTCTTTCAACTTGCTTTCCACTGAATTTTTTGCCAGAAGGTAACTCGATTTAAGCAAAAGGAACATGAGTTCCTCCCGGTATTTGGTTTCGGGATATTCGTTCAGGCTGTTGCGCAGCGCAATGATGGAAGCTTTGTAATCGCCCAAATCATAATATAGCTTGGCACTCAGGTAGGATTTGTTTACGAGTTTCTCGTTCATTTCAAGGATAAGCATTCGCGATTCCTCAACCCTTGGGCTTTTCGGGTGATTTATTATAAACAGGGAGAGAGCCGTAATCGCAGAATAGGTGTTTGCCTGGTCGAGTTCCGGACGGGGCGACAGCATATAAAAACAATAGGCGCTCATGAAATCCGAATCATCTGCAAAAGGGCTACGGGGGTAGGTTTTGCTGAGCTCGCTGAAATAGTGGCCCGCCATAGTGTAATCCTTTTGGTTATAATAGGCTTTCGCACGATAGTACTGTATGGTGTCGGCTTTAGTGGTGCCGCGGTATACAGAGGCTATTTGCTCGAAGAGAGTTGCAGACCTTACAAAGTCGTTGCTTTCAAAGTATTCGAATGCTTTGTCGAACTTAAGCTGATAATCGCTACTTTTCAGAAGCTTTTCATAACCCTTGCATGACCCTAAAACCAAGGGAAACAATATGTAAATGAGAATCTTGTATTTCATTTTCGAAAATGTTGTGCAAAATTACTACAATAATGTTAACAAGGAAACAATTCACCTTGTTTTTTTCAAGGGATTAACGGAATAGCTTGGGGGTTTAGTATTGAGAGGGGGAAAGGAATTGCGGATTTTCGACTGGGTGATGCTTTGGAGGGCCGAAAGCGACAATCCCAAATTTGCGATTTTGCTCCCAAATGGCTCAAATAAATATTACGAATAGTAACGTCTGATGAAATAATTCAATTATTTTTGTCCCTCAGTATTAACTAAAAAAAATTGCCGTGGATATTTTTGATAAAATTCAAAAGAACAAGGGACCACTTGGTCAGTACAAGGAAATGGCACATGGGTATTTTACTTTCCCTAAGTTGGAAGGTGAGATTGGACCAAGGATGGTATTTAAAGGTAAAGAGGTGCTAAACTGGAGTTTAAACAACTACATCGGTCTGGCCAACCATCCCGAGGTTAGAAAAGCCGATGCCGATGCGGCTGCAAAATATGGAATGGCTGCTCCTATGGGAGCCAGGATGATGTCGGGCCAAACCAAATATCACGAAGAACTGGAAACCAAACTGGCACATTTTGTAGGAAAAGAAGCCGGATATCTGTTAAATTACGGCTATCAGGGTATGGTTTCAATCATTGATGCTCTGCTCGACCGCAAAGACGTTGTTGTTTACGATTCCGACGCACATGCCTGTATTATGGATGGTTTGCGGTTGCATATCGGGAAACGCTTTGTTTATCCCCACAACAACATGGAGAAATTCGAACTCCAGCTGCAGCATGCCACAAAACTCGCTAAAACCACCGGTGGAGGAATCCTTGTTATCACTGAAGGTGTTTTCGGAATGGTTGGCGATCTTGGAAAACTCGATGAGATTGTGAAGTTCAAAGAAAAATATAATTTCCGTCTTTTGGTTGACGATGCCCACGGTTTTGGCACAATGGGTAAAACAGGTGCAGGAACCGGAGAACATTTCGGAGTTCAGGACCAGATTGATGTTTATTTCTCAACCTTTGCCAAATCAATGGCGGGCATTGGTGCTTTTGTTGCAGGAAACAAAGACATGATCGACTTCCTGGCATACAACCTCCGTTCGCAGATTTATGCCAAATCGCTTCCGATGCCCATGACAATCGGCGCGCTGAAACGCCTCGAGCTGCTGCAGTCGAAACCAGAACTAAGAGATCACCTTTGGACTATCGTAAGGGCACTTCAGAAAGGCTTCAAGGAAAAAGGCTTCAACGTCGGAACTTGCGAATCGCCCGTTACACCGGTAATCCTTAATGGGGGTGTTCCCGAGGCAACCAACATCGTTTTCGACCTGAGGGAAAACTACAATCTCTTCTGCTCAATGGTAGTTTATCCGGTTATCCCAAAAGGAATGATTCTGTTACGCATCATCCCAACGGCAGATCATAGCCTTGAAGATGTTGCTTATACCATCAAATGCTTTACCGAGGTAGCCGAAAAGCTAAAAGCCGGTAAGTACAGCAAAGACACCCTGGCCAAGGTTCAGGTTGAGGGGTAAATACTCCTGTCTTGCGCAAAAAAGCCGGTTCAGAATTTGAACCGGCTTTTTTTATATCAGAGAATCGGGTGCTGACTTAAACAGGAATTATCATACAGATTAGATTGCCACAGATTAAGTTGCCACAGAAAAATTTCATTGGCCGTGTGTTTGCTTTTTAACGCAATTATCATCACTCCGTCACCCCATCATCACCCCGTCACGCGGTTCAAAGATTTCGAATTAGAATTACTTCCCCGTTTCCCCCAGCCACCTCTCGGCATCAATAGCTGCACGGCAACCGGTTCCTGCAGCAGTAATAGCCTGTCGGTATACCGAATCCATAACATCGCCGCAGGCAAAAATGCCTTCAACATTGGTTTTTGAAGAGGATCCTATGGTTTGGATATATCCCACACTGTCAACATGCAGAAATTCCGCGAAAATATCAGAGTTCGGTTTGTGACCGATGGCTACAAAAAACCCGGTGACATCGATTTTCGTTTCCTCACCGGTTTTGGCGTTAGTGAGTATTACCCCATTTACAGTCTGTTCGCCAACAATTTCTTTGGGGATACTGTTCCAGAGAACTTCGATGTTCTTGGTCTTAAGCACACGATCCACCATTACTTTTGAAGCACGCAGCTCATCGCGGCGGTGAATCAGGTATACTTTCTTGCAGATACCTGACAGGTATAAGGCCTCCTCAGCGGCAGTATCTCCCCCTCCAACAACAGCAACATCCTGATTTTTATAAAAGAATCCATCGCAGGTGGCACAGGCTGACACACCAAAACCCATAAATTTCTTTTCCGATTCCAAGCCAAGGTATTTGGCGGTTGCCCCGGTGGCAATAATTACAGAATCAGCATGCATAATCTTTTTCTCGTCGATCACTACTACGTGAGGGTGACTGCTGAAATCAACTGCCGTAGCCATTCCCCAACGTACATCGGTACCGAAGCGCTGCGCCTGTTTTTTCAAATCTTCCATCATAACGGGACCAGTAACGCCCTCAGGATAGCCCGGGTAATTTTCAACTTCGGTGGTGGTTGTAAGTTGGCCTCCGGGCTGAAGGCCTTCATAGATTACGGGACTGAGATTCGCACGTGCAGCATAAATAGCGGCAGTATATCCGGCAGGACCGGAGCCTAATATCAAACACCTTACATGTTCAGCTTCTCCCGCGGGGATTACTTGCTTTTTGTCGCTTTTATCAGGGGTTTGCATGGGTTTAAAAAATTCCATTTTTGAGTATTTTATGATTTGATGAAGTTAATGAATAAAAAGACTATTTGTTAATTTGTTAATCACTGTTGTCCGGTAAAAGATTTGAGATTCCTCGCTTTGCTCGGAATGACAAGCTATTTCGAGTTTCAGGAGTTGGTTGGGGTTGGTT
>JAIFNN010000204.1 GCA_020047715.1 Bacteroidota bacterium
CCCAGGTTATCGTTGGCTTCAACACTGTAAACACCGGGCGAAAGGGAAAGGAAGGTTCCTGTGTTGTTGGTCTCCAATGCCCCCGGATTCAGGACATAGCTGTATGGCCCTGTGCCGCCTTCAGCCACAACGCTGATGCTGCCATCGCCTGCCAGGTTGCAGGATACGTTGGTGAACGACTCTGAAAGTATGCTCACAGGTGCCGGCTCAGTAATAATTATTGTTGTGTCTTTCTCGCACAAATTGGCATCCTGCGCCTTTAGTGAATACGCGCCGGCGCTAAGTCCTGTGAAGCTATTAACGGCCTCAAAACCCCCGTTGTTGAAAGAATACAGATATGATCCCGCGCCTCCTCCGGCTCCTACTGCAAGCTCGCCGTTCGACCCACCGCTGCAGCCTGTGACTGGAATCAGGTTAAGGACTGAAAATACAATTTCGCTGGGCTGGGAAAGAATCACTGTGGTATCAATACTGCATAGTTTGGAATCCGTCATCGTTAACAGATGGCTCCCACCTCCCACGGCTGTGAAATAGCCCGTGGCGTTATTTACCAAACCATCCAGATCATATGCAATATCCCCGGTTCCGCCAATGGCCTCGATGGCAATCTCACCGTTATTGTTTCCAAAACAATGGCTCACTTCGGTTTGACTGTAATTGCTTATTAAAATTTTTGCGGGCTGACTTATAATATTTGTACTCCCGGGTTTCTCGCAGCCATTGGCATCCTTGACTTTTGTCTGATAGCTTCCGGCAGGCAGATTCTGGAAAATTCCTGATGATTGGTAGTTCAATCCATTATCGATGGAATACTCATAAGGTATAGTTCCGCCTTCAACCTTGAGGATCCAGACTTCACCCAGACTATCGCCAAAGCAAACATTGTTGTCTATTTTTATTTCACTTGGAATCGTTAAGGCCAATGGCTCATTAATGGTCATCGTATTACTGCTGGTGCATCCATTTGCATCCTGGGTGTTAAAGGTATAAGTTCCTTTGGAAAGGCTGGCAAATAGGTTCGATGCCTGATAGCCAAAAGGCGCTCTTTGATAGGTGTAGGGGGAGGTGCCTCCCGCAGCGGTTATAGTAACCGTTCCATTAGCAATCCCGGCGCAGCTCATATCTGTTTTTACTGCACTGCTGGTGAGAACCGCTGGCTCAGCAATATCAACTAACTGAACCGACGACAAACAATTGTTGGCGTCTTTCACAAAAACCGGGTAGCTTCCTGAAGCAACATTAATGTTCACTCCCGTGAGGTAAGGATAGGTTAAACCGTTGTCGATGGAAACGGTATAGGGAGCTGTTCCGTTTGCGGCAGAAACACTTATCACTCCGTTTGATCCCCCATTGCATTTCACGTCGGTTTTCGAAACGGTAAAAGTTACTTCAGCTCTCCTGGTGATTGTGGATTCGTCAGTTAATTCAATACTACATCCTGCATTGGAATTCGCCAAAACATTATAATTAAATGTCCCTGTCGCCAAAAAGCCTGCGCCTGCCGTAAACTCGATTGATGCTCCGGTTCCGTTTACAGGCCCGGCAACAGTTGCATTGGTATTATCACGGAGTATATAACTTACTCCTGATTCAGAAGATGACATACTAACGATGGCGTCTTCAAAGTAACAGACCGTTGGATTAGTAAGTGAAAATGAGATCAGAGGAAGAGGGCTAACATCAACAGCAACCGGGTCTGAATCGACGCTCTGACAACCCAATGCATTGGAAACCCGAACAGTGTAAGTACCGGATGTACTTGCGGTGATGGAAGGTGTAACAGCTCCTGTAGACCATAAATAACTGGTTCCGGCCGATGAAGTCAACACAACACTTCCCCCCTCGCAGAAACTTGTTACGCCGGAGGCAGTGATGCTTGGCTTTGCCGGCAAGGAATTAACCGTGACCACCGTTGCATTTGAGGGTATGCTCAAACACCCGGCTGCGTTGGCTACCTGTACTGTATAGCTGCCTGCCACACTAACTGTGATGCTTGAAGTTGTAGCTCCATTCGACCACAAATAGCTTGTACCGGGGGAGGAGGTTAAAACCACATTGCCCCCGAAACAGAAAGTTGTTGGTCCGCCTGCAGTGATGGAGGGTTTTGCGGGTAACCCGCTCACGGTTACTACCGTTGGATCCGAAACAACACTCTGACATCCGCTTGCATTCGTCACCCGTACCGTGTACGTTCCGGAAATATTGACCGTGATGCTTGGGGTGGTGGCACCGTTTGACCACAAATAACTTGTTCCGGCTGAGGAGGTTAATACCACATTTCCCCCTAAACAGAAACTAACTGGTCCGCCAGCAGAAATTGTGGGTTTAGCAGGCAGGGGAACTACCGTTACAACAGTAGCATCCGAAGCAATACTAGGGCAGCCTGAGGCGTTGGTTACCTGAACCGTGTAACTCCCGTCTGCTGTAACAGTAATGCTTTGCGATGTAGCCCCGTTAGACCACAAATAACTCGTGCCAGGCGAGGAGCTTAAATTTACACTTCCCCCGAAACAGAATGTAGTGGGCCCACCGGCTGTAACCACCGGTTTAAGAGGCAGAGCGTTCACGGTAACTACAATGGCATCGGAAACAACACTCTGACAACCTGCTGCATTCGTAACCTGCACGGTGTAGCTGCCAGCTGCAGCGGTTGTGAGGCTTTGTGTGACAGCCCCGTTTGACCATAAATAACTTGTACCCACTGAGGAAGTTAGAGTCACGCTCCCACCATCACATAGTGTTGTAGGGCCATCGGCAGTTATGGTGGGTTTCACTGGAAGGGCATTCACAACAACAACGGCAGTATCTGAGGCAATGCTGAAGCATCCGGCGGCATTGGAAACCTTAACGGTATGATTGCCTGTTGCAAGTACAGTAATGCTGGCCGTTGTGGCCCCATTTGACCACAAATAACCTGCTCCTGCTGAGGATGTCAGAATAACGCTTCCTCCGGCACAGAATGTTGTTGGACCTCCTGCTGTGATGGAGGGTTTGGCAGGCAGGGCATTCACGGTTACAGCAGTGGCATCTGATGCGAGACTAAGACAACCGGCTGCATTTCCTACCTGCACAGTATAGTTTCCTGCAGCAACTGCTGTGATGCTGGATGTGGTGGCCCCATTCGACCATAAATAACTTGCGCCAGGAGAAGAGGTTAAAACCACGTTCCCTCCGGCACAGAAGGTGGTAGGCCCACCAGCCGTAATAGTTGGCTTGGCAGGGATTGCATTAACCGTAACAACCGTAGCATCGGATGATACGCTCTGACAACCGGCGATATTGGTAACCCGCACTGAAAAACTCCCTGAGACATTAACAGTAATACTGGGAGTAGTGGCTCCATTTGACCAAAGGTAGGAGGTCCCGGGGGAAGAGCTTAATACTACATTAGCGCCGGTACAAAATGTTGTCGGGCCTCCGGCAGTAACAGTAGGCTTGGCCGGTAAGTCGTTTACCACAACTGCTGCAGGGTCTGAAGCTACGCTCTGGCATCCCGCTGCATTGCTAACCTGCACAGTGAAGCTTCCCGAGGCACTTACGGTGATGCTGGGGGTTGTGGCACCGTTCGACCACAGGTAGGAAGTACCCGCAGAAGAAGTTAAAACAACGCTCCCCCCAGCGCAGAAGGTTGTTGGACCTCCGGCCGTGATTGTAGGTTTAGCCGGCAGGGTGTTCACCGTGATGGTAGTGGCATCCGAGGCCAGGCTCAGGCATCCCTCCGCATTAGTAACCTGCACCGTGTATGCGCCAGCGGTGCTCACAGTGATGCTGGGGCTAGTGGCCCCGTTAGACCATAAGTAAGTTGTTCCGGCTGAGGAGGTCAAGACCACACTTCCCCCGAAACAGAAAGTAGTCGGACCACCTGCCGTAATGCCAGGCTTGGCGGGCAAAGCATTCACAGTAACAACCGTTGGGTCTGAAGCAATACTCAAACATCCGGCTACATTACCTACGCGAACGGTATAACTGCCACTGGCACTAACCGTAATGCTGGGGGTTGTTGCTCCGTTCGACCATAAATAGCTTGTTCCGGCTGAAGAGGTCAATACTACGTTTCCCCCGGCACAGAAAGTGGTGGGCCCGGCGGCTGTAACAGAGGGTTTGGCAGGCAAGGCATTAACTGTTACCACTGTGGCATCTGAGGCAACGCTCTGACATCCCCCGGCATTGGTAACCTGAACGGTGTAACTGCCGGCAGTGCTTACGGTAATGCTGGCTGTTGTTGCCCCATTCGACCACAAATAGCCTGAACCGGCTGAGGATGTCAAAACCACGTTGCCGCCCATGCAGAAGGTAGTGGGTCCCCCGGCTGTGATGGTTGGCTTGGCAGGCAGGGCATTTACCGTTACGGTTGTAGCATCCGAAGCCACACTCTGGCATCCATTGCTGTTTGTTACGCGCACTGTGTAGCTTCCGGCTGCCGACACTGTTATGCTGGGTGTTGTGGCCCCGTTGGACCATAAATAGCTTGTTCCTGCTGAAGAGGTCAATACTACATTTCCCCCGAAACAGAAAGTGGTTGGCCCACCGGCAGTGATGGTGGGTTTGGCAGGTAATGGGTTTACAGTTATCTCCCTGGAATCAGATGCCACGCTAAGACATCCTGCCGCATTGGTAACCTGAACCGTATAACTGCCGGCTGTGGTTACAGAAATGCTGGGGGTGGTGGCCCCATTCGACCACAGATAGCTTGTCCCTACTGAAGATGTCAGGCTTACACTTCCACCTGCACAAAAGGTAGTGGGTCCGCCGGCTGTAATCGTTGGCTTGGCAGGCAGGGCGTTCACCGTAACTGTAGTGGGATCCGATAGTATGCTCAGACATCCCGCTGCATTGCTTACCTGAACCGTGTAACTTCCGGCTGCGCTAACAGTGATGCTTGGGCTTGTGGCCCCATTTGACCAAAGGTAGCTCGTTCCTGCCGATGAGGTTAATGTTACATTTCCCCCGAAACAGAAAGTTGTGGGACCGCTTGCTGAAATCGTTGGCTTGGTAGGCAGAGCGTTCACTGTAACAGCCGTGGGATCCGAGGCTACGCTCTGACAGCCGGCTGCGTTGGTAACCCGTACCGTATAACTGCCCGAGCTGCTGACGGTAATACTCGGGGTGGTGGCCCCTGTGGACCACAAATAGCTTGAACCGGCAGAGGAAGTAAGGATTACGCTTCCCCCGGCACAGAAAGTGGTGGGCCCGGCGGCTGTAACAGAGGGCTTGGCAGGCAAGGCGTTAACTGTCACCACTGTGGCATCAGAAGAAATGCTCTGGCATCCGGCAGCATTGGTAACCCTGACGGTGTAACTGCCGGCTGTGCTTACGGTAATACTGGGGGTGGTTGCACCTGTGGACCACAAATAGCTTGAACCGGCTGAGGAGGTCAATGTAACGCTTCCCCCGAAACAGAAAGTAGTGGGACCACCTGCCGAGATAGTGGGTTTGGCGGGCAAAGCGTTTACGGTAACGGTTGTGGCATCCGAAGCCACACTCAGGCATCCTGCTGCATTGGTAACCCGAACCGTATAACTGCCGGCTGTGCTAACGGTGATGCTGGGGGTGGTTGCCCCGTTGGACCATAAGTATGTGGTACCCGTTGAAGCGGTTAGAACCACGTTGCCGCCAGCACAGAAAGTTGTAGGACCGCCGGCCGTGATCGTCGGCTTTGCAGGAAATGGATTTACTGTAACTACGGTTGCATTGGAGGCTTCGCTTAGACAGCCGTTGGCGTTGGTTACCTGAACCGTATAATTGCCTGTGGCCGTGGCCGTGATGCTCGGAGTGGTGGCACCGGTTGACCATAAATAGGATATTCCCGGGGATGAGGTTAAAACCACACTGCCGCCGGTACAAAAAGAAGTTGGCCCCCCAGCAGTAATTGTTGGCTTTGCCGGTAAAGGGTTAACCGTTATGCTGGTGTTTCCGGTGGCCGTGCAACCATTAATGTCGGTAATGTTTACTGTGGCTGTAAAAGGACCTCCGGAAGAGGTATTCGAATAGTTGGGCGTTTGGGAAATTGTGCTGCTGAAGGATCCTGAGCTCGCGGACCAAAGATAGCTTACTCCTCCGTTCCCTCCCGAAGGGGTTGCGGTAAGCGGAAGATCCTGAGCCACACAGACCACACCCGGGTTGGGCGTTACAACAACACTCAGATGCACAGGCTCGCTAATAGTAAGCAGTCCTGAAACAACCTCCCCGCATGAAGGGAAATCATTAACTGTTACAGTATAATCGTTCCCCACCTCGAGATTGGTGAAGGTAAAAGCTCCGGCCTGAGCCCCGGAACTCGAAACAACAGCGGCGCCCTTTTTCAGCACATAGGTATAGGGGGCTGTGCCTCCGGTTGCCAATACAGAAATTTTCCCATCGTCGATGCCGTTGCAGCTGGCAGGGGTTGCAACAGGATCAGGAAGAACCAAAATATCCGGCTCGCTAATGGTGACGTTTAAGGTAAGAAAAGCATCACCAATATTGTCAGTGACAAAAATCATATATTTGCCCGCAGGTAAACCCGCAAAATTATGGGAGGTGTTGCTTGTGGGTCCGAAATTGTCAACAACCACCAAAGCGGGAAATGCATTGGAGTTGTAAAGGTAATAATTGTAATCCGGTCCCGCTCCCCCGCTCACACCCGTCACCGAGATGCTTCCGGTTGAACCTCCGTTGCAAAGCACATTCACAGCGGTAGCTGTACCCGCTGCATTGACCATAGAAATGCTGAAACCGACAAGGGCAGTAACTAAAGCTATATGTTTAAAAATTCTCATGGTTTTTGCATTACTTACTATATTTCAGCCATTTAGCCGCCATTGTGAACTCGTCTGCGAAAATCCACAGATATACATCCGACTTCTCCTCCATTTCAATTTCAAAGCTTCTCTCGCTAATGTTGTCAATTTGCTTGATCAGACGCCCTCCCTCAAAGGGAGAGGAGTCGTAGATATAGCAGTTCACCATTTGGCTGCTGCCTGTAATTGTAATGCTTATAAGGTTCTTTCTGGTATTTTTCTTCCATACCGCCACAAAATCAAAGCTGTCGTCTGCGGCACTTGCATTCAGGGAATGGCTTGGAGTCGCACCCAGCAATGCGTAAGGGATTTGGAAGGGATGTTCACTCAAGAAGGAAATTCCATCCATGGAAAAGCTGGTCGAAAAATGACCCAGCATCAGCAGCGCTGCAAAAACCGAAAGAAAAAAACGCTTCATTTCAAAATATATTTAAGGTTTCCCATCAAGCCCAAAAACCTTCCTGAAACAAACAAGCATCTATGATACTTGTCTATTCTCAAGAATAATCCCTAATTCCACTGCTGATTTCAGGGCCAAAAGCCGATCCTGCAAACATCCCTTTCAGCACCTGTCCAACGCCCCGGAACGGAAGCATTGTACGTGCACGCATCAAGAATAGTTACAGCCAACAGAATTACAATTAAAAAATAACAAGATACTTTTTGTGCTTATAAATGTATAATGAATATTCCTGAGAAAAAACAAGCCAAAGCGATTATTATTCAACATATTGAAAATAATCAATCCAGTTACTGTTTTGGGGATAGTTTTCTCACGGGATACAAGGCCGCAAGAAAGCCGATAAGAACAACCACCAGCCAGATAAGCAGGATGTCGCCAACCTGTATATCAACAGGATAACTGTCGAGTACGAAGGATCCGCTCCCGGCAAGGCTGATAATCTCAAATTTCTCCTGTATCCATGCGATTCCCGTTCCTGCAATGATTCCCAGGAAGGAGCCGGTGAGGGAGATGAGCCATCCCTCGAGAAGGAATATTCTTTTTATGGTAGCGGAATCGGCGCCCAGATTCCGGAGACTGATAATGTCGTCCTGCTTGTCGATAATCAGCATGCTTAGGGAACCGACAATATTGAAAGAAGCAACGAATAAAATCAAGGTAAGGATCATGAAGATGGCCCATTTCTCAGATCGCATGATACGGTAGAACATTTCGTTCTGCTGATATCGGGTTTTGACATCGAAAATTTCCGGCAACACAGATTTAACCTGCGCTTGCACCTGCTCCTCATCCACCCCATCGTTCAGCTTTATCTCCAGGGCAGAGACCTCATTGGTGTAGCTCAGGATTTCCCTTACATTATTTATGGGCAGCAGGATGTATTTAGCATCGTATTCCTGCTCGATACCAAAAACCCCGCTGGGATACACCGCAAACTTTCGAAACGCGCCCGTTGGATTGGCCATATTGATTTTCCCGATCCTCTCGGGAACATATATTATAAGGGGATTAACAAAATTCAGCCCTACCCGCAGCGAATAAGCCACACCCTGACCCACAACGGTAAAAGGCCGTCCCTCCTTCTCCAAAATAAAGTCACCGTCAACAATCATGCTGTCGACTCCCGAGGTATGAACAAAGCGATCGTCGACGCCTTTCATCGTAGCGATATACTGCCTTTGGTCATAGCGCAAAAGGGCATTCTCTTCCAGTACTTCCGAAATATCCAGAACGCCGGGAATAGCAAGAATCTTTTCTTTTTGCGCTAACGCGGGATCAAAAACCTTGCCTTCCACAAGGGTGATTTTCAAATCCGGGTCGAACGAGTTTATGAGCGACTTGATGACTTTGTCGAAACCGTTAAACACCGACAACACAATCACCAGGGCCATGGTTCCGACCATAACCCCTCCCACGGCTATAGCCGAAATGATGTTGATGGCATTCTGTTTTTTCTTTGCCAGCAAATAGCGTTTTGCTATATAGAGGGGGAAGTTCAAAGGATCCTTATTTTATTGCCTTAACTATCAGGCCCGTACCGCTCGAATGTTGAATTCGCACATCAAGGAAATTCAATACCAGGCTCAGGGGAAAAGTTATCAAATAATAAAAGGGGATAAGAATAAAAAACAATTTGCTTTCATTGAGCATAATAATCGGGTACTTCATCGAAAGGCGCCAAGAGATGCCGCCCGGTTTACCATAGGAGTAACGGGCATATACCTGGCTGAAGCCTGCCGACTTTAGTTTAGCGGTGATCTCGTCGATGTTGTAACCGTCGCGCACATGCTCTTCTATAAAAGACTCATCGCTGTCGCCGTGAACATCCGACCCGCCCTGATCAGAGGGGGTGGAGATCAGCAAAACACCGTTGTTTTTCATGGAGAAATGGAAGTTTTTAAACACTTCCACATCTTCGAGGATGTGCTCCATCACGTCGATCGAGAGTACCAGGCTGTACTTGTCTTCCTCTCGCAGCTTTGTGAGGTCGGCAACCCGGAAGCTCACCCGTTCCGATAAGCCAAGCCTGCCAAAAAAGTTGTTGCAGTCGGCAATCTGCTCTTCTTTAACATCCACGCCAGTAAGCCGGCATTCGGGAAACCTCTTTGCCAGATAATAGCTGTACTGCCCAAAGCCCGATCCGGCATCCAGTATCTCCGGGTTTCGGGGGAGTGAAGTGCGGATGCCGCGAATTTCTTTCTTCACATGCCAGGCCCTGAGCAAGAGAAGATCGAGCAATTTGTAAAACAAGATTCTCAAATAGGGCGAGGTGTTGAATACTTTGCCCAGACTGCTTTTTATAGGGTCGTATTGCATTTTACAGGTTTTTGAGCCAAGGGGACAAAAGGTTTCATGGTCTCACAAAATCCCATCCGACTTTCCCATAAAAGGTAAGTTGCCGATAATTGAAAGGAAATCGAAATCTTCATGAGTGTTTTCGTCTGTAAGCCTTCGTGGCATAGGTTCGGTTTTCAGCTATTTTAAAAGGTTTTCGATCTTTTCGATGTAGTCCAGACTGTCGTCGATAAAAAACGCGAGTTCCGGAACAATTCTGAGTTGGTGTCTGACCAGATTGCCCAGTTCATGGCGGATTTGCGGTATCATTTCTTTTACCGCCAAAAGCGTCTTATCGGTTTCTTTTGGGGGAAAAATGCTCAGGTAAATTTTCGCAACGCTCAGATCCGGACTGATCCTAACCGTGGTAACAGTAATCAGTTTCCCGCCAAGTTCTGCTGAACGCCTCTGAATGATCTGTCCCAGCTCCTTCTGCAATAATCGAGATATTTTTTTTTGCCTTGTGGTTTCCATAATGATATTATATTGCCCCGGGTAAACTTCTCGAAGGCGGGCTTTTAATAAAAGCGTAAAGATTACAAAATTAGGGTTTTTTGGGGATTTTTTGCATAATCAACCATTATTCTGAGTAATCGGACATTGTGAAAAAGGGTTCACACAATCCCCATAAATCGGGACGCTAAGTTTTTGTGGAAAGTTCTCTCAGACTAAAGCTTCGCAGAACGTGGTAACTCACTCTTCATCAAGACATCACGCCATCATCAGGACTGGATGTTATTTGATAATAGAAAATCCAGGCATCTTTGATAAACATTTGCCAGACTGGAATGGGTTTCGAACAGCTTATTCAGAGCGGTTAAAGCATCGTCATCCAATAAGGGGTATTCGTGAGATACTTCATTTCTCAGCTTGCGCAAATAAATCCATTCGTTTTTGTTGTTCAGCACATTAAGCTGCTCAAGCTTGTCAAGGATATTTAAAAAACGATTTTGATTCAATATCTTCTTCAACGGCAATTAATACCAATCGGAACAGCTTTTCGGCCATCAGATCCTGTATTTTTGAAAACCTGAAGATATACTGATCAATATAACTTATGTTTTCCGGCTGGATGTTATTGTATATATCAATTGTAAGAGGCAATAGAGACTCTGTTTTTTTCAAAGCAAAATTCAGCCTTTCAAAATTAATATTTATTGATTTGATAGTCTGGTTTAATTTGTCCTTATCAGCGTCATTTAGCATAATTCAATTCCGGTATTGAGGGCGGTTTTAATTATCTTTCTTGTATCGCCGGGTAACTCAAGGATAACGTCTATGTTTTGTTCTCCAAGTCGGAGTTCAAGCGCAACGAGGAGGTCCATTTTTTTTGAAAAAAGTATTTCCCGGTTTTTTTCATTCCCTTCCGCCCTGATCAAAATGTCGATATCTCCGCCTTTTTTCTGGTCAAGAGTGCGCGATCCAAACAGGTACAATTTTGTCTCCTTACCAAATATACGGGTTACCTCACTTACGAGAATTTCTTTTTCTTCCTTACTTATACGCATATTATGTTCATTAAAATAACCGAGGCTAGAAAACTTATTTATAATGCTTTGATTATTGGTACATTCACAAAAGTATGAAGAAAAAAATCAAATAAGTAATTTGATTGGGGAAAAAGAGTAAGGACCATGGAAAGTGAAGGATGGGTGGTGTTCTCGTCCTCATGCTCACTATCGAAGATGCTTGCCACAGATTTTTGAATTACCTCTTCACATCCTCACATCATCACGCCGTCACCCCGTCACGTCATCACATCATCACATCATCATCACCCCGTCACGCCAAAAGTGAAAAGTCAAAAGTCAAAATGCAACCTGAATTGTTGCAAATTATTTTATAGTTTTGTACTCCTTTTAAAAAGCAAACAGCGATACAACCATGGAGACAGTTTTAAGCGGAATACGATCAACAGGAAACCTGCATCTGGGCAATTATTTCGGAGCGGTGAAGAATTTTGTGAAAATGCAGCACGAATATAATTGCTATTTTTTTATTGCTGATTTCCATTCCCTTACCACCCATCCCACCCCTGAAAACCTTCACAACAATGTAAAGCAGGTTATGGCCGAATATCTGGCCGCCGGACTTGATCCTGAGATATCCACTCTTTACATACAGAGCGATGTTCCGGAAATCCCCCAGCTCTATCTGCTATTGAATATGAATGCATACGTTGGAGAGTTGGAGAGAACCACAACATTTAAGGAAAAAATCCGCAAACAGCCCGATAATGTGAATGCCGGACTGCTTACCTATCCTGTGCTTATGGCAGCCGATATCCTTATTCACAACTCCAATAAAGTCCCTGTTGGAAAAGATCAGGAACAAAATCTTGAAATGGCTCGGAAATTTGCCCGCAGGTTTAACACAGTTTATAATGTGGAGTATTTCAACATGCCTGAACCTTTCAACTTTGGAAAAGAGCTGGTGAAAGTCCCGGGTCTCGATGGCACGGGCAAAATGGGCAAGTCGGAAGGAAACGGAATTTTCCTCATCGACGAACCATCCGTAATCCGCAAGAAGGTGATGCGGGCTGTTACTGATGCAGGCCCTACTCAGGACAACCAGAAAATGGAAGAACCCATAAAAAACCTGTTCTCGCTTTTAAAACTCATGTCGACCCCCGACACCGTTGAACATTTCCTAAATAAGTACAATAATTGCAGTATTCGCTACGGTGATCTTAAAAAACAGCTCGCTGAGGATATCATCCTCTTTACTACTCCTATCAGAGAAAAAGTTAAGGAAATTTCCAAAGACGAAACCTATCTTGCAAAGGCTGTTCATACCGGAGCAGAAAAAGCCAGGGCGAGTGCCTCAAAAACGCTCAGGGATGTTCGGGAAATTATTGGTTTTAAGGCTTTTTGAGTCTTTCGGAACTCACAACTGAAAAGTACGGATAAGAACCCGTACGTATGGAACCTGTCAGGTCTAAGACCTGACAGGTCTGAATTACTTCCTTAAATTGCAAACTCCTTCTTTATCTGGTCCACAAAATCAAGTTTCTCCCAGGTAAAAAGCTCAACCTCCCTTTCAACTCTGCCGCTGTAAGGGGATTCAAAAACTTTTTTAATTGTTACCGGAGTGCGGCCCATATGCCCGTAGGAAGCAGTCTCAAGATAAATCGGATTCCTGAGCTTAAGTCTTTGCTCGATAGCTGCAGGCCGCAGATCGAAGATTTTTTTGATCTTCTCAGCAATTTCCCCATCATTGAACTTAACTTTTGATCGTCCGTAAGAGTTCACATAAATTCCCACAGGTTCTGCAACACCGATAGCATATGAAAGCTGAACCAACAATTCATCCGAAACGCCTGCTGCAACTAGGTTTTTGGCAATGTGCCGAGCTGCATATGC
>JAIFNN010000049.1 GCA_020047715.1 Bacteroidota bacterium
TTCAGTTTCTGTGTCTTTAATGAATCCATAACCTTTGGAGTCATTGAAAAATTTTACAATTCCTTCTTTCATTATAATATAATTTTAAAAATAATGCACAAATGTATGTCTTAAATTTGAAAATTGCTAATTTATTTCACATTAAAACCAAACAAAATTTCTTTATGTATACTTAGTCTAAATTAACGAGTACTACTTAAAAGCCTGTAATACAGTGGCGTAAACTCAAGAAAAACGATTTATTTCTGTTTGTATTGCTTGATTTTCATACGAGAAATAAGCGATAATATTTGAACTGATTTAACATTTAAAGTTGATTTCTGGGCAATAATCGTATGCTCTGTATTTGCCTGATAACTATATTGTAAAGGGTTTGGTCATGATGGCAATCAGTGAATCGAGATCTGCTTTACTCTCCAATCCGAGGCTTTCAACCCAGTTCCCATAAATTGCGTTTGGGAGAACAATAAGTTTACGCCCAAAATCGTCTTTCATAGCTGAGACAGTCTTGTCGCGTTGCTGATAGTCTGCAGTGTCTTCATAGAAATCACCGATATTGTCGCCAACCAGCATCACAACACGATAGTTTTGAGCGACTTTCATTCTCCGGTTTTCTTTGCTGTTTCCCTCGGTTCTTAAAAGGAAGTGCAGACTGTCGACCTGGGGGAATCCTTCGTCTTTCATGTTTTTCAGCGTGCTTTCGAAAACGTATTTCTCTTTGCGGTTGCTAATATAAAAGATGTTAAAGCCTAAAGAATCTGCAAAATTCAAGAAGTCAACCGCTCCGGGAATCGCTTTGGCTTCAGCCAGATTGCACCAATGGTTCCAAAGACTATCATATGATGCATTGATTTCATAGAGCCTCGCCTGATATGGGCTGTTATCCAGCAAAGTCTCATCAATATCCAGAACAATCGCCATTTCTTTTTCCTTTGGATTCTTGAATTTCAGGAGCTCAAGATAGTCGGAAGCTGCGTTAAAGGCCTGATAACTTAGTGCTTTATACTCAGCGGTATAGTAATTGTATAAAACAGAGTTTACAAAAAAATCGTTGGGAAGGGTCTTTTCATTTTTTTTATCGGGGGAGTCAGGATTTTGAATGAAATTGCAGCCTGCAAACGACAAGGAGAACGCAACAGCCAAAAGGAGGCGGGTCAAATTGTATACTTTTTTCACGGAGTTTTTTTTGTAAAAATACAGATTTCTTTTATACACTCTTCGTCTTTAAGAAAGGACAGCTTATTTTTGCAATTTGTGTTCTATGCATTGCCTCACCTTCATGTTTTCGCCTGAAATTATCAAGCTCAATTAGCAGCAATCAGTCTTTCTTTGCTATTTTTGCAAAAAAAAATGTTGATTCTATCCGTTATCTTTTTTATGGTGCTCATGGCAAGTGCCTTGTTCATCATCTTTATCCTGGGCTTTTTCAAGACAGATTCACACGCTGTGAAGAAAATATTTCCGCTGGCTTTTTCGGCAGACTCTCCTTTGTATATTTTTTTTTCAGGCTTGTTTCTTCCTGTATTATTAGTTGCAGGCGCATGGGCGCTTTATTACAGTTGGAGATGGGCCTTGTTGCTTGCCCTTCTTTCTCTTGTAACATTGATTTATTCTTCACTGAAATCCTTTGTCTGGGGTGGAGCAGGTGCCGGAATCAGGGTTTCGGAAGTAATACAGCTTGCTGGGTTTGTTGGGGGTGCCATTTCCATCATTACTCTAATCATGAATTTTCAATAAATCAATATGATTTCTTCGGAACGAAAAAGGTTCTTTTCAATACAGTGGCTCGTGAGGGACTAATTTTTTTGCATTAAAATTTCGGTTTTATGTGTCTTCGGATTCTGATAGTGATAAGAAAGGATTAATTGCTGCCTGTCTAAACAAAAGTGGCAGTACATTGTTATGTTTTAGATTCTCTATGTCGGGGAACGAAATTTAGGTTAACTTATTGAAACAATAGAAATTGGAAATGCAGGAAAACACAATTAAATATCCCAAGAGCAGTGCTAATGATTTTGTTAGTGTACTCAGAAAGCGAGTCTCAGACTATTTCGAAACCAGAAAAATCTCTCGCTTTGCGAATTTCAATATGGTTTTGAAATCAGTAGCAATTTTATCGATCTACCTTATCCCATACTTTGTTATACTAACTGCGGGAATCACTGATCCCTGGCATGTTTTAGGCTTGTGGATTGTAATGGGAATCGGAAGTGCCGGCATAGGACTCTCAATTATGCATGATGCGAATCATGGTTCTTATTCAAAAAACCAAAAGGTCAATAAGTTTCTGGGTTATCTCTTGAATTTTATCGGGGGAAGTGCGGTTAACTGGAAGCTCCAGCACAATTACCTTCATCACGGGTATACCAATGTGGAAGGAATGGACGAGGATATCGATCCGGGTGTTGTTATGCGCCTCTCCCCTCACAAGAAGCGACTTGCTATTCATCGCTGGCAGCATATTTATGGATGGTTTCTTTACGGTCTGATGACTCTATCATGGGTTACTTCAAAGGACTATGCCCAGTTGAAACGTTATCGTGAAAAGGGTTTGCTTGTTAAGCAGAATCGTTCTTACCGTTGGCTCCTTATTGAGTTGATCGTTTCAAAGGCCTTTTTCTACGGGTATCTGCTCGTACTGCCTATTGTTTTCTCTGCAGTTGCCTGGTGGCAGACCGTAATATTTTTTGTGATTATGCACTACATTCAGGGCTTTATTCTCACTGTTGTGTTTCAGCCCGCGCATGTAATGCCCACAACAAATTATCCGTTGCCCGATGGGGAGGGAAATCTCGAAAATAACTGGGCCATTCATCAGCTGCTGACCACAAGCGACTTCTCACCAAAAAGTCGCATTTTTTCCTGGTATGTAGGGGGATTGAATTATCAGATCGAGCATCATCTTTTTCCCAATATCTGCCATATTCATTATAGGAAGGTCTCCCATCTCGTAAAGGAAACAGCTAAAGAATATGGAATTCCCTATAATGTTCAGGATAATTTTATTATCGCCCTGATCAATCATGGCAGGATGCTCAAAAAACTTGGGCGGTATGATACAGTAACTGCAAATTAAACAGCTAATGCTGCCTTTTCTCTGTTTTTTATAGCAACGAGAACTTCCCGTTTTAGGAACCATACGTTAAGGTCTTCATTGGCATCATACCAGTGATGATAAATTTGAAAACCAACGTATTGATAGAGTTTTAAATTTCTTTCGACTGTTGTTTCGATAAGGATAGGGAGATTGTATTCGAGGGATTTTTCATCAAGCAAGCTTCTTATTTCAGCCAAACCTCGCAGTCCCCTTATTTTTGGATTATTCCCCAACAACCAAACGTAAATATAGTCGATTCCCTGAGGACGAAGGCTTTCAATATATTTTTCCCTTTTCTGAATACTTAAAGCTTTCGAAGGCTTGATGCAAAGCATGAACATTCTGAAATATCTCCAGAAATCGTAAAGATTCATTTTGTGGATACTCTTCCTATAATAGATCATGGAGGTGCTATAGTCTGAAGAAATAAAAACCCCATTGTATTTGCTTACAAGATCATAAGCGTATTCAGTCATGATTCTCAGCTTTTTCTCTGTGTCCCCTTTTTTTATTGTTCTTAAAACCCGGGGATTATCAAGAAATGCTTTCGACAGCATATCTACTATTAGCTCTCTTTGATCCATATTTTGAAATTTGTGAAACGACACTTCAGAAGTGTAAATATACCCATTCCGGTTAAATAATTCTAAAATCAATTCAGGAAGATCTTATTTTCGATATTTTTGGTGAACTATCCCAATCTTATTTCGTAATAAGTCATAAATTATTTAATATATTGAGCAAAAAAAAAGGAGAGTAACAACGTGCGAAAATCAACTTCAAAAATATTTCCGGTTCTGCTAATTATAGCATTCGCCCTTTCATCAGCTGGGTTGAATGCACAGATATCTTATTCCATTGGAGCCGAGTACAAATTCCTGAAAGGAAAAGATGCTGCAACACTTTCCCCGCTATGGAATTCCCCCGGTTTCGATGATTCCGGGTGGGGTATAGGAGCTGCTCCTTTTCGTTATGGCGATGGAGTGGGAGGAACCTTGCTAAGTGATATGTTAGATAATTATTCAACATTATATTTAAGAGGCGGCTTTTCGGTAAGCAATGCTGAGTTTATTGAAGAGATAACAATTGCTGCTGATTTTGACGATGGGTTTATGCTCTGGATTAATGGTAATATAGCTACAAGCGAAAACGCTCCATCTTCTCCCGCATATAATTCCTTTTCAACTGAGCTCAGAGAGTCGGGATTTTTAAGCACTTATACTGTATCGGCAGAGTCACTGAACTTAATCGATGGGATTAATACCATTGCTGTCCAGGGTTTTAACACAACTCTGACGAGTTCCGATTTTTATTTCGATATGAGCATCACCGCTGAAACGACTCTGCCTCCGCTCCCCCGTGTAGAGCATGAACCCGTTTTTAGTCAGAATGGTGGATTTTATGCTGTTCCGTTTACAATTACAATATCTTCACCGGCACCTGAGTACACTGTTGCTTATACCCTCGACGGAAGTAATCCGGAATTTTCGCCCACCCGAATTCAGGCTGGAAATTCAGTGAATGTTTTAATAGATCCATTATCATCTGCAGGACGCCCGATAACCCCGGCGGTTATTGTGAGGGCAGCGCTTATTGGAGGAGCCGATCTCCGGCCATCATTTCCCGAAGGCAGGACCTATATCTTTGCCTCGGAGGTTATCCGTCAGTCGGCTCCCGGGGGAATCTGGCCCTCGACAAATGTAAACGGTCAGTATATCGACCTCCCTATGGATTCCAAAGTCGCAAACGATCCCCGGTATTCGGATAAGATGGATTATAGTTTGAAAGCCATTCCAAGCGTCTCCATAATAACAGATATAAAAAGTCTGTTTGATCCGGATTTGGGAATTTATGTCAATGCAGAAGGCCATGGCGAAGAATGGGAAAGGGAATGCTCGGCAGAATTGATTAACCCGGATGGCAGTGATGGTTTTCAGATTAATGCCGGCTTGCGCATCCGGGGAGGATGGAGCAGGCATGATGAATACCCAAAGCATGCCTTCAGGTTGTTTTTCCGTTCCGACTATGGTGATTCAAAGTTGGATTATCCATTGTTCGGTGATGAGGGTGTATCCAAATATGATAAAATCGATTTCAGGTGCGAACAAAACTATTCCTGGGCTAACGCGGGCTCGGGAGGCTCTTCGGAACACAATACTGCTATACGAGAGGTTTTCTCGAGAGATACCCAACGCGACATGGGCCAGCCCTATTCGAGAAGCAGGTATTATCATCTTTATCTGAATGGGATGTATTGGGGCTTGTACCAGACTCAGGAGCGAACAGAGGCGAATTTCGCTGCCAGCTATCTTGGTGGCGAAGATACCGATTATGATGTGGTTAAAGTAAATACAGAAAACTTTAATTATGTAATTGAAGCGACAGATGGCACACTTGATTTGTGGCAGGTTATCTGGAACCTTTGCTCCGGTGGATTCGAATCAAATACGAACTATTACTTGCTTGAGGGCAAAGATAATAATGGCATCAGAGAAGAGGGAGTTCCAGTGCTGGTTGATATAGATAATCTGATAGATTATATGCTGGTGATATTTTACACAGGTAACTTTGATTCTCCAACCTCCTCTTTTGGGGGAAATAAAGGATGTAATAATTTCTTCGCAATAACAGACCGGGTAAAGCAAGACCGGGGATTTATTTTTTGTGCCCACGATGCCGAACATTCGCTGATGTCAGATGCGCTAAGCCCTGGAATTGGAATGGAGGAAGACCGGGTAAACCTGGCAAGTCGTACTGATGGCAATAATATGGAGGTATATGATTTTCAACGATTCCATCCCCAATGGTTGCACGAGAAACTCACGGAAAATGCCGATTATCGAATGAGGTTTGCCGATAGGGCTTATACCTATTTTCGTTCCGGGAATGTATTGTCACCGGAGGCCTGCAAAGCAAGGTTTGATGCCAGGGCAGTCACAATTGAGGATGCGATTATTGCCGAATCGGCCCGATGGGGTGATTCCAAGGGAACCTTTCCGGTACGCACCAAAGATGATCACTGGATTCCGGAGCTGAATGAAGCAAGAAATGTTTTTTTTCCAGGAAGGGACCAAATAATTAAGGACCAGCTTGAATTCGCAAAGCTTTTACCCGCCCTGCAGCCAACCTTAATAAAGGCGAATGGAGTTACAGTAACTTCAGAAAATCATTCTTTTGAGGGAACTTCCATTATAACTCTCAAAAATCCTCAAGCTCAGGGCCTGATATATTATACTTTGGATAGTTCGGATCCGAGATTACCCGGGGGAGCAATTAATCCTTCAGCGATAAAATGGACCGATGGCGGCGATTTCGCCCAAATCTACTCTTCAGTATTAAAAACCAGAATTTACAACTCGGGTGTATGGAGTGCAATGAACTATACAACTCTTTTAAAAACCAACGAGGATTATACAAACCTTAAAGTTACGGAACTGATGTACCACCCCCCGGATGTTATCAACGGCACTGATACAATTTTTGGAACATCTCTCGAGTTTATTGAATTTAAAAATACAGGAAACAACAATCTGAATATTTCTGGTATGAAGCTTGACTCAGCTATTCGCTGTGTTTTTCCTGCAAACACAATTCTGGGATCTAAGCAGTTTTTTGTTGCAGCTGCTAAGCCTTCTGTTTTTAAAAGTTTTTATGGAATGCCTCCCTCGGCTAATTTTTCCGGAAATTTATCCAACGGCGGGGAATACTTATTGCTTACCGACTCGCAGGACGTTCCTATGATTTCTTTTACCTACAACGACAAGTTCCCCTGGCCGGTTGAAGCTGATGGAGGAGGGTTCTCTCAAAATTCGGCTGATGTTAATCCCACTGGAAACCCTAATGACTATTGGTATTGGAAAGCCTCAAACGTAAAATTTGGCACTCCCTTTACTGATGACGGCATGGTGGCTGTGGAAGAACCAACATTTGAAGATGTCAATGTTTCAATATATCCCAATCCAACGAGTGATTTCCTAACCATTTCATTGAATGTTGAGCGGGATTTCGAAGATGTTAGAGTGCGAATATTCAATATGGGTGGAGTGTTATTGTATGATAACGACCTGAACTCTGAAGGCCCAATAAGACTAAAAGATTTTGGGGTAACACCTGGGATTTACCTGATTCGTTTGGAAGGAGAGGATATTTTAATTACCCGCAAATTAGTGGTTACATATTGATAAAGGGAAAAATTAAGGGAGCCGATCTTGGTTCTTGAGTGCTTTAATAGTGCCCTCAAGAACCAAATGGCTACTTAAACTGACAGGCCAATAGTTTGAAATACTTCTTCCTCTAAGGCACAAGTTTTATCGATTTGTCTTCTATCATTTCCTGCAGTTGATTCAGCAGGGCCTGCTCATGCTTGTCAATATGGGAGTCTTTGGATGCCTCATTTATGATCATGTCATATTCGTGTCTCGTAAGCTTGTGATCTTCAATAGCTTTATCGATTAATTTTCGCAGTTTCTCGGCACTTTCACTAAGTTTCATAATTGTAATATTTTCTGTTAATGGTTTTTATTTAAGAGGAACAATTTACGGAACTATTAGTTTACCTCAAAGCGTAAAATTGTTATTTTCGGTTACGAGTAATTTATTTTAAGAGTCATAGAAATTTCTGTACGCCAAAATACCTTCGCAGTTTGACCGTTCATGTTGTCTTTGTTGAGCTGAGTATTGTGGACGGGTTTGTTTTCCTGCTTACTGTGCTTTGAAACAAAACAAAAAAGAGGTGCCCATTGGACACCTCTTTTTTCAATGATTTACCGACTATTTAGTAATTACAAGCTGCCTGGTAACTATCTGATCCGAGGTAACGAATTTCAGAAGGTATACTCCGGTAGTTCGAGTTTTAGTATCCCATACAACTGAGTGGTTTCCCTCATCGTTTCTGGCCTTAACCAGGGTTTCAACTTTTCTCCCCAGTTGGTCAAATATGGAAATCTCTATATGCTGAGATTGACTTAGTGAGTAGTTGATGTTGGTGAAATCGATAAGCGGATTTGGATACACATTCAGGTTAAATCCCGTCTCTATAATTTCGTCAACTTTCACTCCGTATTTGGTATATACGAACCTGCAACTTTCATCCGACTGTCCACTAACCGGATCGGTAATCCTAAGGCAAACTCTGTATTTTCCGGGAAGCGCATAATAATGTGTAACAATCCCTGATGTTGAATCCATAACCGTAAAGGCGTCCTTTTTGATCTGTTTGTCACCAAAGTCCCATTCAACTGTTGCCCCATCGCCAGAACTTGCACTAACAAGATCTACAGGATAACCGGCTCGCTTTTTGTCGGGTTCAAAAGCCTCATATCCAAATGATGCTTTAAGAATCTGAGTTTCCGCAACATTGAGAAGCTTATATTCGCTGCTGGTGCATCCGGTCAATGAATTCTCAACCTTTAGCTTTGCAAGGTAATAGCCTTTCTGAGCGTAGGTGTGAGTTGGGTTTTGCAGAAACGATGCCGAGTCGGGACTGCCATCGCCAAAATCCCAGGTATATTTATTGATGTCACCGAATGAGTTGTCTACAAATTTCACCTTGCGGCTAAGAGAATCGATGGTAAACATGAAGTCAGCCCGACATTCATTTACGCTGTTGGATTGTACCATAATCCATTTACCCTTCATGTTCTTGACACCTTTGGAATTAATAACGCTCAAACTTACGTAATAATAACCTGCTTTTTCATAAGTGTGCGGGGGATTTGTTTCTGATGAGTTTTCAGAATCGTCGCCGAAATTCCATAGGGATTCAACTATGTTCCCAGTAGATTTATTGCTGAAAAGTACTTCCTTGTTTAGCGGATTTACCCGATATATGAAGTCAGAGTTACAGTCGATACCTATTTCACCAATCAGCAACATTTCGTGGTAATAATCCATACAACCTGTATTAAAGTCATATGTGTTCAAACCTGCGGAATAAATACCTGCTCCGGGGAACTTGTGCACTGGATTTTGGTCTGTGGAATACTTCCCATCACCAAACGACCAAAGAACAGCTGTAGATTCTCCGAGGATACGGTTCGTAAAGTATGCAGTATAGTTTGCCGAGTCGATATAGGTCACGAAATCGGCGGCGCAACTTACTTCTCCAAGTTGGATTTGTTGAACTGTCATATCCATGCATTCTTTATCAAAATCGATTACTGTATGGCTGACCTCGTACATGCCTCCTTTCTTATACTGGTGGTCAGGATTGGGAAGTACTCCAAAAGAGCCATCGCCAAAATCCCAATAATAGTAATCAATTTCCCCCCATGAATTGTCCTTGAAATGGACTGTGGAATTTTCGGGCTCCATCCTGTAGGAATATCTGGCTTTGCAATCCGAACCTCCTACGGTTATAGTCTTCACCAATTGATCAATACATTTATCCGAACTGTTTCTTACGGCAAGCGAAACCTTGTAATAGCCCGGTTCTGAATACTTCTTGATTGGGTTTTCAAGAGTGGAAGTACTTCCATCCCCAAAGTTCCAGAAGTAATTGTCAGCGGCACCTTTAGTCTGGCTTGTAAATGCAACACTAAGTTCAGCGGGAGTTATAAAGTAAGCAAAGTCGGATTTTACATCGCAAACAACATTTCCAACACGAATCTCTTTGCAAATAGAGTTTGACAGAGTGGAAATGTTGTCATACACCATAAGACAAACTTTGTAGGTGCCCGGCTTGGAATAGGTGTGAACCGGATTTTGCTGTGCTTTAACAACTTTTCCATCGCCCATGGTCCAATACCAGTTTGAGGTGTTTTGTGATGAGAGATCACTGAAGCTTACAGTAAGGCCGGAAGGATCAGCGAAGTAAGAAAAATCAGCCAGCATCATCGCCCCACCTTCAGGAATGAGCTTTAGGTTCTTGGATGATTCTGATTTGCATCCACTTGCCTGATCGTAAACAGATAACGAAGCTTTGAAAATACCTGATTTTTTGTAAGTATGCACGGGGTTAATCTCGGTGCTGAATTGTCCATCACCAAAATCCCAATAATAGGCTGTGTTTGACTCCGATCTGGCGAAAAAGCTTGCGAGACCGCTATTTGTGTTAATTTGCATATCGAATTCCGAATCGCATGTTAAATCTCCTGAAACAACTTTCTTTGATATTGATGCCAGACAATTTGTTTCTTGATTAAATATGGTAAGTGTTACCATGTAAATACCATCCCTGAGGTAATTGTGAGTAGGATTTGGTTCAGTTGAATAAGTTCCGTCCCCAAAATCCCAAGCCCAAGCAGTAGGATTGCCAAATGATGCATCTGAAAAACTTACTGACTCATCCTGATAAAAGTTAAACTGAGCATCACAAAGGCGGAACTTAGTGTTAATATATACCAGTTGACTGTAGGTTGAGGTTCCGCAACCATTAGTGGTAGTAAGCGAAATTGTGTACTCGCCAGCCTTTCTGAATGCATGAACAGGCCTCTTCAGGGTTGATGTTGTTCCGTCACCAAAATTCCATAGGTAAGTATTACTGTCAAAGCTGCTGGAATGGACCGATTCAGCAATAAAAGTAATGGAGTCGCCTGTAGCTCTCTCGCCTTCTGAAAGGTGGAAATAGGCAGGAAGGCTTTTCTTATTCGCAATCGTTACCTTAGAATATAATGTGTCTTTTCTCCCACAGCTGTTTGTAGCTATTACTGAGGCATTGTATATTCCTTCTGATCCGTAGGCGTGCAATGGGTATTGAAGTGTACTAGTGTTCCCGTCATCAAAATCCCAGCGGTAGGATGAGCCTCCGGCAATTTTAAACTGAACCATATCGCCCGGACATGCAGCAAAAAATGCACCTTCAGTATATACTATTTTTTGGAAAGTGCCGGTTATAAAGCTTGCCCGATCGGGACACTGTTCGTCGATAGGAATGAACTGAATCCAATTGTCATCGGGCTTCACAATTCTGTAATTTCCAAATAAGCCGCAATTGTAATAGGACTGCAATGTGATGGTGTCTTTGCTGATCTTGGTTAACTGTCCTCCCTCGTAAAACTTGGACTTGTTGTAATCTGTAACGCCGTCTCTGAAATATATTTCATAACCCGATTCATAAATACTCAATATAACAAATACTCCGGGTTCGATTTCCCTGTACCATTGATTTTCAATCCTTTCCGAATTACACACTCCATCCCAAAATTCAATAGTGATGTTCATGTTTTGTGCGGCAAGATTTGTGCTGCCTGAAGGTATTACAGGAATGCTGAATACATGCATGTAATAGTTTTCCTGCAGTGCGCCCGATGCTTCAGGGTTTATAATGTTACTTGCAACACCTCCGCAGAAATATCCTGCAGCAATTCCGATGTTTGGATCAGTAAGGTTGGTAGATGGTACATATGCCTTAACTGTAGTCCCCGTGGCAATATCTGTTGAGGTAAAACGCACAATTCCATCGGGATAGCTAACATTTCCCTCATAATGCTGCTCATAACCACCATAATACAGAAACACATAGAAATCAGTTCCGTAGGATGCTATCCAACTTGGCCATATTATTGGAATTTCCACCTCAAAATCGGTAGGGCTATTTCGAACCGACCAGTCTGCAGGTTCAATGATACTTTTATCGATTGTGGAGTTTTCAATGAAATAGAAAGGTTCTCTCGCAGTGCTGCTGCTTACAGTAATTACGCCATTTGCCGAAACGGTTTTTCCGCAGGCATTCGAAGCAAAGAAGCTATAAGTATAGGATCCTCCGCTATTGTATGAATGAGATGCAATTGTTTCCAAATAGGGATCCGTAATCTCTTTTATATTATTTACCGAGTTGCCATCACCAAAGATTATAGAATAGGTGTAGTTTCTTAAAGGGTTATAATTATCGTCCCAAAAATAAATTTCTTCCCCTGGACAGATAACTGTTGGGTTCGACATAAGCTGAACATTTGGAATAATTCCATTGTCAACTTTAACGTATTTGGAATAGCTGGAAGATCCACCGCAGATATTTGAGGCTGTAAGCACAACCTCAAAAATGCCTGGGTTGGTGTAAACGTGCGAAGCATTAAATGCCCTGTAAAGTGGGCCTTCACCAAAATTCCAGGTAAAGATGGTGCCAGATTCACCATAGGTTTGGTTTAGAAAACTTGCGTTTTGGCCGGGGCATAAATACAATGTGTCATTATTTACCTCATTGCCGTCCGTGGGTGTTTCAAAACTGAAGTATGGGTAGAGGGAGTTGGAATAGTTGTCTGTTACAATATTTACATAGTTGGTTTGTGAAGTAGAATTATAGCATCCATTTGTAACGGTTAAAGTTACAAGGTATTCACCTTCGCGCCCAAAATAATGGATTTTGTTTCTTTCGGTCGAAGTGTTTCCGTCGCCAAAGTCCCAAAAATAAGTTCCTTCCCCTTGGGCTTTAAACTCTATTGGAGTGCCAGGGCAAGCACTGTATCCTGTTAATATGACGTAATTGAAGGATGCGTTTGCGCCAATGCCTTCCTGTAATTGCACAGGGAAATCAACTGTTGAGGCTCCCCCGCACTGGTTTGTTACGGTTAGCTTGGCAGTAAATGCTTCAGTCCCACTGGAACCATAGGTATAAATGGGCTTTGCCGAGGTGGAAGATTTGCCGTCTCCAAATTCCCAAAAATATGAAGCGTAGGGTTCATAGGTGCTGAATTTAACCGGATCGTTTACACAACTTGACAAAACCTGAATGCCAGCAGCGGTAATCGTAGGATTGGCAGCATTTGATACTGAAATAACTTTTTTGACTGTATCTGTACCGCAAAAATTATTGGCAATTAATGTGACTGTGTAGTTTCCGGCCTTTTCGTATGTGAAAGAGGGGGAGGATTCCTGAGATACCGATGTGGTGAAATAGTCATAATATCCGAAATCCCAGCTGGAACTGTTTACGTTATTAATTGAAAATGTTACCGTTTGTCCTGGGCAGATTTGAGCACCGGTTGAAATATTGAAATCAGTAATTTTGCCATAGATGAATGTATTGTAAGTCTGCGTTCCGAGAAGAGAGTTGTCGGAAAGGTCCCATACCTCCAAGGTCACTGGATGGTCACCCTCACCGAGGGGGAAAGGTACAGATGGACTCGCTTCATATGAAACAATTGTACCGTCTATAATCCACCTGTAGTCGATTGGTCCAATGTTAGAAATGGAACTGTAATTAGTAATATATAGCTGTGCAGGAGCGCAGTTATTATCAGGATAGGCGTAGAAATCGACGGAATTCTGACTAAATGCGGAAATGCTGCTAAAAAGGGTTGCAAGAAAAAAAGCAAGCTGGGTAAATGTTTTTTTCATATTGTGGGTTTTTATTTACAAATAAAACGGTAATACGATAATTGTAAAAACAAGTTACGGAATTTTTTTAAAATTCCGCAGTCAAGATACAATCATCTGATGCAATAATAAAAACGATTTGTTTGATTTTTGACGGAAGGCTATATTTTCAGTCCAATAACGAGTATATCGTCGATCTGTTCAATGTTTCCTTTCCATTTTTCCATGGTGGAGTTCAGAATCATTGCTTGCTTTGTTAAAGGTTCTTTAAAAATTTGAATCAGGAGATCCTTGAACCTTTTAGCCATGAACTTTTTACTTTTTTCGCCTCCGAACTGGTCGATGTATCCATCTGAGAAAATATAAAGAACATCTCCCTTCTTAATGTCCAGTTCCTTATTGGTAAAATCGGTAGCCCCTTTCAGGTGGATTCCGATAGGCATTCTGTCGGCATTATATTCTGTGAGTTCGCTGTTTCGGATAAGGTACAGGGGATTGTATGCGCCTGCATATTCCACTTTCATGGCTTCGTGATCGATGCACACAAGGGCTATATCCATACCATCCTGCGCCTCGCCTTCTTTTCCTGTTTGGTGCAAAGCGCCAACAATAGTGCGCCTGAGTTCATTCAGAATTATGTTTGGTTTTGTAACACCCTGCTTATTTACAATTTCATTCAGGAATGACACGCCTAGCATGCTCATGAATGCACCCGGAACGCCATGTCCTGTGCAGTCGGCAGCCAGAACTATGGTTTTATTGTCTATTTCCGCCATCCAGTAATAATCGCCGCTTACAATGTCCCGCGGGCGATAAAAAATGAAGTGTTCGGCAAGATTTTTTTCCAGAATGCGGTCGGGAGGGAGAATTGCCGTTTGAATTCTTTTTGCATAATGAATGCTATCAGTGATTTCTTGCTTTTGAGTATAAATCTGGTCGCGCTGATGCTTAATCTCGATGTTTTGTTCTTCAAGCAATATATTGGCCCGTTTCTTTTCGCGAAACTGTCGGTACAGAATGATTGAAAACACAAATACGGTAAGTAAGCCCAGAATAAAACTATAGATGAGCAGCCTCTGCCGTTTGTTCTCAGCCTCTTTCTTTTCGAGCTCTGCCTGATTTTGTGCGGCTTCAGCTTTTTTCTTGTCGAGTTCGGACTTTTGGAGGATCAGTTCTTTGTCTTTCTTGTCGGTTTCGTATTTTGCAGCAAGCTCGGATATCTGATTTAGGTAGCCTTCGGAAATCGTACTGTCTTTAAGTTCGTTGTACTGCTTGAAGTTGTCGAGGGCAATACGGTAAATCCCTTGTTTCTCGTAGAGTTCTGAAATATTGCGGTAAAGCTCATATACCTCTTTCTTATGTCCCAGCTCCTTGTTGATTTTCAGACTCAGGTTGAAATACTGAAGCGATTCGGGGTATTTCTCCCATTTGAAATAAATTCTTCCCAAGTCCCTGTAATTGGAGCCAACTTCTTTTTTGTTTCCCGTTTCCTGGTTAATCCGCAGCGCTTCCTTGCAATAGAGCAGGGCGTCGGCAAAATTCCCTCCCTCGAGATATACATTGCCAATATTGTTTTGGGCACTGGCAATCCCTGGTTTGTAGTTCAGGTCTTTAAACTCTTTCAGTGCTTTTTTGAAATTAACAAGGGCTTCCCCATAGTCTTTTTTCTCCTTGTAAACCAGTCCCATACTATTATATTGCTGGGCAACAAGCAGGTATTGCTTTTTGCTTTTGAAGAAATTGATGCTTTTATCATAGTTGAAAAGTGCCTTGTCCAGGTCTATACCAACATAGAAATAAATATTGCCGATATTTGCATAGGCCCTGCCCATTTGTATGGTGTCGCCAATGCTTTCCTGAAGGCTAAGGTTTTGCTGATAATAGTCGATGGCTTTCTGGTAATCGCCCCAGTTCTTGTAAATTACGCCAATGGTGTTCAATACAACTCCGAGATCCGCTTTATTGCCCGTTTCACGGAACACCTCGGCAGCTTTTTCACAGGCTTTAAGGGCGTTGACGTAATTGCTTTGTGCATAATGGGCTGTGCCAATTGCCATATTAGCTTTACCTATGGAGTTCTTGTCATTGACAATAATTGCAAGGGCAAGCGCATCTTCAGCGAATTTAATGGATTCAACAGGATTGACGGAAGTAAGGTAGTCGCTTACCGCCAGCGAGGAAGAAATAATATTTGCAGTGTCTTTGAGTTCTTTGTGCACATCCACAGTATTCTTGTAAAACTGAAGGGCTTTTTGTTTATCCTTGCTGTTGTACAATTTCCCAAGAATAGCATATGCCTTTGCCTGTTCGGTTTTTAAATCGTATTTTAATGCAATCTCCAAAGATCTCTCCGCATTTAAAATAGAAGGCTCTAAATCCTTCAAAGCAACATACTGCATTACCAATTCCAGATACAGGGAAGCCTGTTTTTCCTCACCTTTTTTGCTGATTTCATTCCGCAGGCTGTCGATAGCGCGATTTTGGGAATGCGCTGAAAGCCCCGCGAGAAGCAATATAGCCAGAAATATTATTTGTTTTAAAAACAGCATAAGTTTATTGCAAGAATTTACGCTTTAAATGTAGTTGATTCCTTTTAATAACAATAATAAAAAATTAAATCATTTGCCGTGTTAGGTGCATCGACTCAACTTTTTTTTCAGTGGGGAAGCAAACATGAAAGCATATTTTTCTCTTGAAACTTTTCACACAACTTCGGTTTGATGAGCTTTGAGCTCGAATAATCTTTAAGCGAATGGCATTAATTGCTTTATTCTCTAAGTTCGGTAACTTCAGGTCATAAGCCCTGAAGTTACCGAACTTATCTGAATTCTTTAGCTGTTTGATGCTTTTTCAAGGCGTTTGATTATGCTGAAAATAAATGCAGCGGAAATGAGGCAGCAAATTATAAACACGCCCCATAATTGCCATAGCTCCATCTTTCCCCAGCCGATGCTGCCAACAACCAACAGTTTATTTCCAACCGCTGTAGCCAGAAGCCATCCACCTTGCATAAGTCCCTGAAAGCGGGGAGGGGCAACTTTGGAAACAAAGGAGAGACCCATGGGGCTGAGAAACAACTCGGCAATGGTAAGAATAAGATAACTACTAATGAGCCAATACGGTAAGACCCGGGATGAGTCGGGTACTGTATTGTAGTTTATCTTTCCTGCCTCATCAATAAACTGGAGGTCTTTGGGAGAAACAAGATCCAGTGAGGCAATCAGGATTATAACAAAGCCAAGGGATGCGATTACCATTCCTATGCCAATTTTCTTGGGAGTTGATGGCTCCAGGTTTCTGTTTCTCAGGTATTCGAAAATCGCCATTACCGGAAATGTGAGTGCCACGATGAACAAAGGGTTGAACGACTGGAAAACCTCAGGAGCGATAAGGTTGCTGGGTGAATAGCCACTGTAAAGGTGAAAGGTATAATAACCCAATCCAACAAACATAGCCAAACTGAAAATTCTTTCGAACAGAACCTTTCGGCTGAAGAACAGGAAGAGTCCGGCCAGAGTACCTATGAATGCCAGAATTGCATCGAGGTTAAAGAAGATATTTGTAAAGGGATCGACCTCCTTGACGGTGTAATCCCTTGCGAAAATTGTAAGTGTTAGTCCGTTTTGGTGAAACGACATCCAGAAGAAAATCACAACCACGAAAACAAGCAAGAGGGAAATGATTCTGGGCCGCTCTTCTTTTGTGGAGATGCTGGCAATATATACTGCAAAGGCAGCAAAGAGCCCAAACGGAAATGAGAGGTCAATGTTTTCAGTGAGGTAAAAGAAAATCGCAGTTACAGCAGCGCCCAGTCCCAGTGCCGAAAGGATGGCAATTGGCTTTCTGACGGAAGTGTCTACCATACCTTCTTCCACTGCTTTTTTGAGGGATCTTTCCTTTGCAGGGAGATGCTTGTTGAAAATCACATAAACGAGCAGCGAGAGAACCATTGCTCCGGCAGCTATTCCAAAAGCGTAATTGTATCCTTTGGCAAATGCATCGATGTAGTTTTGGGCAAAAGCCATAAGATCAGGAACCGGCTGTCCGCTTACCCTGTCGGCAACTGCCTGAAACTCGGCAATGTTTGTAAGCTCTCCGCGCATCAGAGCATGACACATTTCTGGAAGGCTTCCGTCGTGCACAAATCCCTGGGTCTTGAGGAACCAGTTTCTTACACTGGTTGCAACAAAGGGGGCAAAGAATGCACCCACGTTAATACCCATATAAAAAATCATATATGCAGAGTCGCGGACTTTGGAATATTTTTCGTTGTCGTACATCTGTCCAACCACTGCCTGAAGATTTCCTTTAAAAAGGCCATTTCCAAAGGCTATTACAAAAAGGCCGATGAGCGTTAGTTCAAGCGACATGCCTGGAATGGCAATCATGGCGTAACCACCAAACATAACCACGATTCCGGCAAGGATAACCAACTTGTATTTGTTGGTAGCATCGGCCAAAATCCCTCCAAGGAGGGCCAATCCATAGATTCCGAAATAAAACCAGCTGTAGTAGCTGCCGGCTTCTTCAACGGAAAGACCAAATTTTGCCTGCAGAAATAAAACCAGGATGGCCATCATGGTGTAAAAGCCAAAACGCTCCCCCATATTGGAGAAAAACGCCACATATAAACCCTTTGGATGCCCTTTGAACATATTCTTTTTTTTAGTTAGAAATTTTTAGCTCCCAAATATAGAAATCTTTTTCAATTGACAGCCGCAATGAAAGTATGTTTAACATGATCCCCTGATTTTTAGGCTTTCCTGTCGGCCTCTTTATGCTTGTACTTTTTTCTTTCCTCCTTAAATTCGCTTAACTTTGGGACGAAACACATTCTTGATGAAAGTATTCAGCTCATTGCAGGTAAGAGAAATTGACAAACTCACTATTGAGAACGAGCCTGTCACATCCATCAATCTGATGGAGAGAGCCTCCGTGAAATTTACCCAATGGTTTACCAGGAAATTCGATTCGTCCTATCCTGTAGTCGTTTTCGCCGGTCCGGGCAATAACGGTGGCGATGCCCTTGGGATATCACGGATGTTGATCGAAAGGAAGTATCAGGTTTTGGTATATCAACTTTCAACCGGGCCATCCTTATCCCTTGATTGTGCCATCAATCTTGAGCGTTTAAAAACTTATACAAATCCTATAATTCTTGAGCCGGGTAAAATGGGCGAATTTCCAACAATTGAGCCGGGAGCGGTTGTGATTGACGGGATCTTCGGTTCAGGACTTAACCGCCCTGTTGAGGGCACTGCTGCGGCCCTGATCCAGCACGTCAACCGGAATGCCCGGACGATTGTTTCCGTTGATATCCCATCGGGCTTATTTGGGGAGGATAATAGAAGCAACATTCCTGAAAATATAATTAAGGCTAACTTTACGGTTAGTTTCGAGTTCCCTTTCCTTTCGTTTTTCATGAGTGGGAACGAGCTGTTTACCGGTCAGTGGGAAGTGGTTCCGATTGGCTTGCACAAGGATTCCATTGATAATACCGACTCGTTGTATGTAACCATCAATGCTGAAAACATCCGGGATTTGCTAATCCCCCGAAAAAAATACAGCCACAAAGGAAGCTATGGCCATGCACTTGTTATTGCTGGAAGAACAGGGATGATGGGCGCAGCTGTTTTGGCAGCAAGATCTTGTCTCAGGGGAGGGGCGGGACTTACCACAGTTTGTGTTCCACAATCAGGTATGGATATTCTGCAAATTGCGGCGCCGGAAGCACTGACTTTAGCGCGGAAGTCGGATGCCTTTTTCGACGAGGTTTCGGATCTGTCGATTTATCAGGCAATAGCTTGTGGTCCGGCAATTGGAACCTCCGTGGAAACGGCGGCTGCGCTGCATAAACTTATTGTTTCGGCCAAGGTTCCGCTTGTTTTGGATGCCGATGCGCTTACCCTTCTTTCGGAACACGAGGAATGGATTGATCAGTTGCCTAAGGGTTCGGTACTTACCCCGCATCCGAAGGAGTTTGACCGTCTGGCGGGCGCATCCGCGGATATGTACAGCAGGCATCTTAAACAGCTTGAGTTTGCGAAGAAACACAAAATTTTAGTAGTTTTGAAGGGTGCTAATACCATTGTTTCATCGGGGGAGGGGAAATCGTACATTAATACATCCGGTAACCCGGGTATGGCAACCGGAGGGACCGGGGATGTGCTTACCGGTTTGGTGACGTCAATGATTGCGCAGGGTTACAGCTCACTCGACGCGACTCTCATCGGGGTTTTTATTCATGGGTTGGCAGGTGACATTGCACTTCAGACATCTAGCGTGGAATCGTTAATCGCCGGGGATTTGATTGATAATTTTGGGAGTGCTTTTCGCCAGGTAAAAGGACAAGGATAATAATAAAAGTATTTTTTCGTATTTAAAGAGAAAACGGTAATTTATAAAAGGAAACAGGGATGAGAAAGATAATTGTTTTAGGCTTAATTGTTTTTTTGCTCGGATCGTGTCTGAGCCTTAATCAATTTGTAGTTACTCCATTGGGCGAAGAGCCCGTGGAATACTCCCAACGCTTTGTTTACAGCTTGCCTCAGACGGTGATTGAGGTTACATTGGATATTGAAAAGACCAGTTATTTACCCGGTCCTTACAGAAAATTTACCGAGAAATACCTGGGGATTTCCAGCTATATCAACGAGGAAAAAACCCGTTGGAAGATTTCCGATATTCGCTTGTCAGAATCACTTGAGCCGGATCCTCAGAAATACTATAGTGTTAACTTAATCAGAGGCACATTTCAGAGCGATGCTTATTTTTCGATGACATCCAATGGCTTGGTCATTGACCCGATGGGATTTATTTCCTCCCGTGCAACATTATCCAATCAACTGACAGATGAATCCAATAGAATCGTTGAAATAGCGATGAAAAAGAATCATGCGGAGAAAACCGACACGCTGTTCAAAACGGTCATCACCGATAGCTCTTTCGTTAAAATACCCATTCTCCGAAAGCAAAAGGATGCGAAAACGATCGAGCAGAAAGCAGAGGAAGCCGCCAATCTGATTATTAAAATCAGAAAGCGCCGTTTGAAGCTTGTAACCGGTGAATACAATGTTTTTCCTGAAGGACGAGCTCTTGAGGCAGCCATTGAGGAGCTCGACAGAACCGAGAAGGAGTACCTTGCACTTTTTACCGGAAAAGTAATTACTGAGCAATTTACCAGAAGTTTTTTGATTGTGCCGGATGGTTTTAGCCAGCAATTTGAATTTGCGAAATTTTCTGAAAACTCAGGACTTCAATCTATTGATTCTGTCGAAGGCCAGTCGCTCAGTATAGAGATAAACCCGGTTGGAGGTTTCCCCTTTGGTATATACGGGGAGGAAGTGATTCCCAAAAACACACTCCTGTACAGGGTTCCGTCAACCTGCGTTGTAAGAATATCAGAGGGTCTCAATCTTCTTTACGACGGGAGGATTTCCCTTTTCCAATCCGGTAGTGTGCTTCCGCTTCCGGTGAGCAAGAAGTAATTGGTTCGCAGATTTGAGTGTTCTCACTTCCCGCACTTCCAGAAATCCTCCGGCCTGAGTCCGCATTCCTGAATCATCGCAAGCCCGTACTCCAGATAGCCAAGCTCTGCGTTAGTGTTATTTGTGCCCATTGTGAATTTCACCCCGGCTTCTTTCGCCATTTTTATGAAGGCAGCAGAAGGGAGTTTCAAACGGCTGTTAATCTCCATTGCTATCTGGTTTTCTTTTAGAGCTGTTACAACCCTTTCCATCCTTTCCTGAGTCCATAAAACATCATACTGCGATTGTATCGTGTCAGGCAGAAAAGTTGGATTCACATAAATATCAACATCCTCATTTGAGAGGATAGTCTCGATTTGCAATACAAGATATTCCATGAATTCCTGTGGATCGGATACCCATGCTTCTTCCTTTATCCAGAGCCGGTTCCGGTTTCCGGCCGCGTCTGTAAAGGTCATTGCATCTGTAAATTTATAGTCGAAAAGTGCAATCGAATCGGGAGAGAACAAACTATGCCATTCCCTTCCTTCTCCCTGTAAACCATGAAAAACAGGATAGTGCTTCACCGATTGATAATATGCACTTAAGGCCGTATCGTTCTGTACCGGAAACCCAACTCCCCCGTTAACCGCAACACCATATTTAATGCCGGTTTTGGCGGAGTGATCCAATAGTTGCTCCATGGTTAAGCCTCCTTTAAGATGGGCGTGATAGTCGGTTATTTCGAATCCGGCCTTATTCAGTGAGTCGATGCGTTGAATAATTATTTCCTCCGGGCTTATGTTTTTCACGGGGGAATTGCAAGCTCCAACAAGCAAAAGAAAAGCTAAACTCAAATTGATGAGGATGTGCTTCATGGTTTTCTGATTTTGTAATATGAACATCAATTTACAAAGAACAAGGTAACTCCAACAACTGAAATCAATGCGCCTATTATTTCCAGAGTTGTTACTTTCTGCTTGAACAGAAATATTGCGGGGGGAATTATCAACACAGGAACGATTGACATAATCGTGGAGGCAATTCCTGTTTGGGTGAACTTAACTGCCAGCAGTGAAAACGAAACCCCCAGGAAAGGGCCGAAAAACGACCCTATTCCCGCGCTTACCATTCCGCTTCGGTTGGAAAACCCGTCAAAAACTCCTCGCCATCTGCGGACGATAGTTATCAAAATTGCAAATCCCACAAATCCCGCGATGATTCGAATCTGTGTAGCAGGAAACGGGTCGTAGTCCTTCATTCCAAACTTGCTGAGCACAAGTCCCAGGGCTTGCCCTACGGCCCCGAAAAAGGCAAAGAGCAAACCTCTGTAAGAGAATTTCAAAGAGAATCCTGCTTTTCCGTTTGATCGGTTGAAAATTGCCAGGGATATTCCGGTGATTGTGAGGGCCATTCCAAGATAGTTCATTCCGGTAAGTTTTTCACCAAGAACGATCCAACCGGTAAGAGCAGTGATGGGGGGCACCAGTGTCATGATAAGCATAGCATATCTTGAACCGATTATGGTATAGGATTTGAAAAGGAACAAATCCCCGAACAGGAATCCAACCAGACCTGAAAGACCCAGCCAAAGCCAGTTTTGAGCCGAGGCGTCCACAGGGAACATGATTCCCCTGTAGAAAAGATTGAAAATACTCAGGAAAATAAAACCTATCCCCAGCCTTATTATGTTCAGCGACAGGGAGCCTATTTTCAAGCTGGCTTTCTCGAAGGCGAGCGCTGTAACAGTCCAAAATACCGCGGTAAATAAGGCGGCAATTTCGCCATAGTAGTTTTGCATTGATTGAGCGCTGCAGGTTATTGCTCAATGCTGATTAACTCCACATCGAAAACCAAGGTTGAATTTGGTTTAATAAGAGTGCCGGCAGCACGGGCACCATAACCAAGCTCGGAAGGAATATAAAATTTGAATTTCGAACCAACAGGCATTAGCTGAAGGCCCTCAGTCCAACCAGGAATAACCTGGTTCAAGCCGAAAACAACAGGCTCACCTCTTTCAACCGATGAATCGAAAACTGTCCCGTCGATCAAATATCCGGTGTAATGAACTTTAACACGGTCGGTTGCGAGAGGCCTTACACCTGAACCCATGTGTACAATCTCATACTGCAAGCCGCTTTGTGTGACCGTAACACCTGGTTTAACCTTGTTTTCCTCAAGGAACTTCTTTCCTGAACCTTTTTCGGCTTCAGCAAGTTGAGCTTCCTTTTTCATCATGTAAATCCCCAGGAACTCATTGGCTTGTTGGGCATCGAAAAGTGCAGTGTCCTTGCTTAGATCAGTCATGCCTTTGGTTATAATCTCAATTTGAACATCGAGGCTGAATTTCTTAATGAGATCTTCGTTCAACGAATGAAAGTTGAGAACTCCTATGGCATATGCCAGACTGTCTTCAGCTGTTTGTAGAGCAAAGACAGGCGGTGCAGGAGGAGTCGACTTTTTTTTGTTTTTTTGGGCATATCCGGTTAAACCGGTTGAGAATATCAAAATAAGAACGAAATACTTTTTCATGGGATTTTAAATTTTGATTATGGGAAAGGTGAATGTTTTTTCTTCTGCAAAGCTAAATGATAAGCAGATATATCGGTCGCGAAATTAGTAATTTCATTTGATTTTGCGGTTTAATTTTTATCGTGGCCAAATTCTTCCCGAAAATTGTATCCCGATATTCTTTTTTTAGCCAGAGTTGCTTATCCATTGTTCTGATGAACTGTTATTTCCTAACAAGAAAAAATATTTTTCATTTCAAGAACAAGCGGCAAATCCCTGGAGAGAATAAAAAAATAGTATATTTGGTTTTTCGTTAAACTAAACTGCATCTGAATGAGTATTGAGGTTCGTGAAATTGCTGGAAAAAGCGATTTTGAAAAGTTCTTGTACCTTCCTGCCACAATCCATAAGGGTCATGAAAACTGGGTTCCTCCGGTATACATGGACGACAGAGTATTTTTTGATCCCTCGAAAAACAATTCTTTTTCACATTCCGATACGATATTGTATTTAGCCTGGTCAAATGGAGAAGCCATTGGAAGGGTAATGGGCATCATTAATCATCACTACAACCAAAGGACTGGCGAAAACGATGCGAGGTTTTGCTTTTTGGAGTGCCACGAGAATTTTGACGTTGCTGAACTGCTGATTAGGAGCGTCGAAGACTGGGCCAGGTCGAAAGGAGCAATCAACCTGGTTGGTCCTTTGGGGTTTTCCGATAAGGACCCTCAGGGTTTGCTTATTGAAGGTTACGACAAACCTGTTGTGATTGCTTCAGCATGCAATTTCCCCTTCCTTGTTGATTTTGTTGAAAGAATGGGATATTCCAAGAAGACAGATCTGGTTGTGTATCAGGTAAAAGTCAATGAACAGATTCCTGATTTTTATCGGAAGATTTCTGAGCGGGCCCTTAGAAACCACCCTCATCTGCAAATAATTGAGCCAAAGTCGAAGCTCGCCCTTAAAAAATTGGTCAGGCCGGTATTCCATCTTGTTAATGAGACTTTTAAAGATATTTATGGCTTTTCCGAAATGACTGTCAAAGAAATGGACGAGTTTGCCAATCGCTATCTGTTGATTTTGGATCCGCGGTTTATTAAAGTAATAAAAAACGAAGAGGATAAAATTATTGCTTTCATTTTGGCAATGCCCGACATAAGTGTTGGGGTGAAGAAATGCAGGGGTGAGGTTTTTCCTTTTGGATTTATTTCAATTCTCATGTCCCAGAAGAAGACTAAGCAATTGAATTTGCTGCTGGGAGCCATTAGTAAGGAATACAGAAACACAGGCATCGACACGATTTTGGGAACTATGGTTATGCGTGAGGCTTCGAATGCGGGTTTTACCCATATCGATTCCCATCTGGAACTGGAGAGCAATGTGAAAGTCCGCGCGGAGATGGAGAAAATGGGTGGGAAAGTATATAAGAAATTCAGAATTTTTACCCGCGAACTGTAATTCAAACAGCTTCCAACCTTAATTAATAAGTAGGAAAAAAAAAGAGGCCAACCTTAAAGGATGACCTCTTAATATCATGAAGCAGGCAAATAAATACACAATCCTTTTGCACAATCTTATACAAAGAACTGCGCATCTTTAACCTGACCGTGTTACTTACATAATCGAGCAGCCGACCAACAAACTAAGTTTGTTAAACCATTAACAAGTTTTACCGGATAAGAATCCGGTCTTTATTAGTAGTTGGACCTGTAACCACCTTCGCTACCACCGCTTCTGCGATCGTTGCTGCCGCCTCTGTTATAACCACCGCCGCTATTGCCGCCTTTGTTATAACCGCCGCCGCCGCCTCTGTTGCCACCACCGCTAAAGCCACCTCTTCTTTCGCCTTCTTTTCTCTCTTCAGCTTTGTTAACAACGATTGCACGACCGTCAATTTCAGCGCCATTCAATTCTTCAATGGCCTTCTTAGCATTGTCGTCATTGGGCATTTCAATAAACCCAAATCCTTTACTTCTTCCGGAGAATTTATCACTGATAATCTTTACCGATGCAACTTCACCATACTCTTCGAAATACTCTTTTAACTCAGATTCCTTTAGACTAAAAGGAAGACTTCCAACAAAAATGTTCATAATTGACCGTTTAATTTAATTGATAATAGTTTTTTATAAAATATAAAAGTAGTCTTATTTTAATTCAAAAGCCATATTTCCATGGAATAATGGAAAATAATTTTGAAATAATCCTCAAAAATTTTGTTTGATTGAGCTTTAAATTTATGAAAACCGTAATAAATAACTGATTATTAATTATTTATCTCTCCATTCAAGATAATCGTCATATTCCATTTTTTTATCGACATTTCCCTTTGGCATAAACTCAATAATGCGGTTGCTTACAGTCTGAATAAATTCATGGTCATGTGAAGCCATAAGCACGTTTCCTTTGAATCCAACCAGTGAGTTGTTAAAGGCCTGAATGGATTCAAGGTCAAGGTGGTTGGTTGGTGTATCGAGGATAAGCAAATTAGCCCGTTTCAACATCATGCGTGAAATCATGCAACGCACTTTTTCGCCTCCTGAAAGCACGGTGGCTTTTTTGAAAACTTCTTCTCCGGAGAAAAGCATTTTTCCCAAATAACCTCTCAGGTATATTTCACTTGAATCGTCAGAAAACTGGGAAAGCCATTCCAGAAGGTTTAGATCTTTTTTAAAGAAATCAGTGTTGTCAACCGGCAGATAGGCAGATGTAATTGTTTGTCCCCATTCATAGCTGCCTGAATCAGGTTTCATGTGCCCGTTCAAAATTTCGAATAGAGCAGTCATGGCGCGAGGGTCATGGGAGAGGAAAACAATCTTGTCGTCTTTGTCGACAACGAAGCTCAAGTCTTTGAAAAGAACCTCACCGTCGATGCTTTTACTCAGGTTTTTAACTTCAAGAACCACATTGCCCGGTTCTCTGTCCGGATTGAAGATGATTCCCGGATATTTACGGGTCGAGGGACGTATTTCTTCGATGTTGAGTTTCTCAATCATCTTTTTCCTACTCGTTGTCTGTTTCGATTTTGAAACATTTGCGCTGAAACGGGCAATAAATTCAAGAAGTTCTTTTTTCTTCTCCTCAGCTTTCTTGTTCTGCGAGGCCTGTTGGCGTAATGCCAGCTGGCTCGACTGGTACCAGAAGCTATAGTTGCCGGCAAAGAGTTGGACTTTTCCAAAGTCGATATCCACTGTGTGCGTGCAGATTGAATCCAGAAAATGTCGATCGTGTGATACAACCAGAACGGTGTTCTCGTAATTTGAAAGATAATTCTCAAGCCAGGTTACCGTGTCAAGGTCAAGGTCGTTGGTGGGCTCATCCAGGAGCAAATTGTCGGGTTTCCCAAAAAGTGCCTGTGCAAGCAGTACTTTAACCTTCTGTTTGTTGCTGAGCTCTTTCATTAACTTGTGATGAAGGTCTTCTGCAATCCCAAGACCGCTTAAAAGGCTAGCGGCGTTGTTTTCCGCATTCCATCCATCCATCTCCGCGAAACGTTCCTCAAGGTGGGAGGCTTTCAAGCCATCCTCGTCAGTAAAATCGGACTTTGCATAAAGGGCATCTTTTTCATGCATGATGCGCCAAAATTCCTCGTGTCCCATAAGGACTGTGTTCAGAACGGTGTGCTCATCAAAAGCATACCGGTCTTGTTTTAAAACTGAAAGTCGTTCGCCACTTCCAATAGAAACGGATCCTCGCATGGGATCCTGTTCTCCACTAAGAATTTTTAGAAGAGTTGATTTTCCGGAGCCGTTGGCACCGATAATGCCATAACAATTCCCACTTGTGAATTTGAGATTCACATCCTGAAATAGGGTTCTCTTGCCGAATTGAAGTGCTAAATTTGATACTGTAATCATTTATTAATCAAAATTTTATTTATGCCTGATGAAAAATTTATCAGCGCGCAAAGGTAATTAATTTTGATTATGAATGCTCAGGATAATTGGACAAATTTATGATTACCAGCTTATTTTCGATTCTAAAAAATTGTGTTGGCAGCAGGCCAGGCATTACGATTCCTATTTATTCCTTGACTTCAAGCTCCACTTTTTCCACGAGATTTAAATCCCTCTCATAATAAAAAGACCCGGCAAAAAATAAAATGGATGCAACTACCAATGCAATGGGAAGGTACGAAAAGGCTGACTCAATATTTGTTTTGTCTGAAATAGCACCCATTACTATCGGTCCGAGAGATGCACCGAGAAGGTTTTGAACCACTACCGCAATGGCATATGAAAATGCTCTGAGACCGGCATGCACAAGATCCTGAGTTACGGCAGCAGCTGCAGAAAGAAAGGCCGTAATACAAATTCCTAATGACAACAGAAGAGCATATTGTATTTGATTCTTGAAAACGGTAAAAGCCAAAAACAATATTATGGCTGACAATCCGGTTGTAATGGTTGGGAACAGAAGTCTGGCATTAATGCGTTTTTTTCTCCATTTATCGGATAAATATCCTCCCAAAGGAGCGCCGATAATTGCCAGGAGCATAACCGCACTGGATTTCAAACCTGCTGTGCTTTCGGGAAGACCCTGAACCCTGTGGAAATAGGTGGGCAACCAGGTAAGCAGCGAGGTGGTTGTGAATACAACTCCCGCCATGGCGAAATATGTTAATATGAGTGAAGGCTTGGAAAGGAATTCCGTCACAATGTCGCGCATGCTCATCCTAACTTTTTTGCGTATAGCTTTCTTCTCTTCTTTGGTTTCGGTTTTTTCAAGACTGACGGTCTTGTAGTCCTTTACAAAAAGGAACAGTATTCCTATAATCAAACCCGGAATTGCAACAATACCAAGTGCGTGTCTCCAACCCCAGTGAGCCGCTATTATGCCTCCTATGGCGATTCCAATTGCACTTCCCAGAGGAATTGAAGCATTCCATAACCCCATCATCCAGGCTCTCTTGCGCTGAGGGTACATAGCAGAAATCATCGCCGATCCTCCGGGAGCATAACCGGCCTCTCCTATACCGATTGCCGTGCGGGTGGTGAACAATTGGGAAAAGGACCTGGTAAATGCACCGGCAGCTGTGGCAATACTCCACAGAATGGCCATAAATCCAATGGTCTTCCTCCTGCTCCAACGATCAACAAGTATGGATACAGGAATAGTGAAAAGCACTATCGACCAATAAACCGCCGATATCATCATTCCACACTGGGTATCCGATAAGCCCCAGTCGGCCTTTAAAAATGGAAAAAGGGAGGTGATAATCATACGGTCGACATAATCGAACATATATAAAAGGAAAAGCAAAACAAATACGTAGTTAGTATAACTCTTGGTGAAAAGATACCCTTCGGGTATGGGTTTAGCGCTCATAGGGGTTGTAGTTAGGACGCTAAATTTAAAGCAAAATATTTTTAATCAGCAAAAAAATGGACAGTTATATTTCAACCAATTTCCAATCACTTGGTTATTAAACAGTTTCGCGGGGTTCCTGAATTCTGCATCGGAAAACCTGACTAAAGGCTTTTATCCTCCTAACAAATCATCCAATATACGCAGGGATAACTCGATGCACTTTTCACAAACGGTTTCTTTAAGATTCTGATCTTCAAACATCTTATTTCCCTCTGTTGTGTTTAAGTCGCATTGCACAAGATCCTGGCATTGCGTTGTGCCTTTTGTGGCCTCAAATCTTTTTGTGAATTCCTGGATCAAGGCATAAGCCGTTTCTTTGCGTTCTGTGTTGTTTGTTGACTTCGCGCCGGCGTAGAGGCCGATTACCATATAAGCACCGGAAACAGCACCGCAGGTTTTTTGCAGGCGCCCCATACCCGCACCAAATCCCGATGCGATGCTTAATGCATGTTCTTCCCGGATCGAAAACCGATCGGCAAACCCCAGAAGCACTGCCTGAGAACAGTTTTTGTCTTCACGAAAGGCCTCGATTACTTTTGACGGATTGGCATTCATAAGCTGTCGGTTTTGAAAGATTAATTTATTTCTATGCTAAGCCACTCTTCCAAGGTGTTTACGAAAAGTTCTTTTTGTGCGGGGTTCATGTTTTTTATGCGTGCTGCACCGTGATGCGCAGCGTTGAGAAAAAACCATACGGAATTGGTCTCTGAAGAGGGTGGCACTGAGGTGGCCGACCAGGTATCTCCCGCACCATAAATATAAATGAAGTTGTTCCCGCTGGTTTGCGTCCAGTCAAAAACTTTCTTTGAAAGAGTGCTATTGTACTCCACTTCCATTTTACCCGGAGTGAAGATTGCACTGGGGTAGGGCTTCATCGGAAGAGCCTTTAGCAAACCTTTAAATTCGTCGGTGCGATAGGAATAATAACCGACTTCACGGGCGGCCTGATAATAGTGGGATCGAAATTTCTCCATTGTTTCATCTGAAAAGAAGTCGATATCCGATACGGATAAAAGATGGGCAAGCGCTTCCTCAAGTGTAGAGTTGGCTGAAGGAATCTCATTGCAGCTATGCCCCCATTGCCAGAATGAAAACGCATATTCCAAAACAGCGTATTCGAAAGCCTCTTCAAAGCTCAGGTAAGTAAAGTCGAGATCTTTTCCATTGCTGTACCATTTAAGCAGCGGTAGCACTTTCTTCCTTTCCTTGAGCATCCTGATCTGAAAGTCCCTTATCTTGTTTCTGCATTCAGAAGTGTTTACCGTATCGAAGAAAGAGTAAATCCGCTCATCACCTAATGCCAGATTTAAAGGTGCAACATAGGGAATTGTAACATCCACATCCCCGGGATAAAAATACCGGTAATAAATACTGTTTTGTCCGCCTTTGCTGATACCGGTGCTTATCCATTTCCCTGTATAGATTTGTTTCATGATCTCGTTGATCCGGTGCAAATCAGCTGCTTCCTGCTCTGCCTCGAGATAGGTATAGTCAATGGAATCGGGCATGCTCTCCCCAAAATACCGGTGCTCAACCTCAATCTGATTCGCGTTCAGCAGGCTTGTGAGCTCGTTCCGGTAAATCCCTTCCTGCTCGTATCCCTCGGTAACAAAAACTACAGGCTTCTCGAATCCCTTGTGAGAAAGAAAAACTCTCTGGTAGAAAAAGCCCTTGCTGAAGTCTTTATGATCGAGGGGCTGACGAACTGCCAACTCGTAGGCCTCAATGAAACCAGGAGGTGTGTTAAGTTTAATGAAGATCACATCCGGCATTTCATATAATTTTTTTTCGAGGGATGACATCTGCGCAAATGCCGGAAAGAAAGACACAAGCATGAGAAGGAGGGAAATAGACTTTTTCATTTAGAAGGTATTGGTCAGGAGATAAAATTAGAAAATTTTTCATTGAAAACGTTCCCTGTTTTTGAATTTGTGCAATTGATCCCTATTAAAAAATCTGTGGTCGAATTACTGCATCATCCATTTTCAATCCTTTACCGATTTCATACCCATGATTGCCGCACCTGTCAGCAGAGCAACCGAAACCCAGAACATCGGTCTCACGGGAATGGAATGAATTGAACTAACTAGGAAAACTGAACCGACTGGAATTAGGTACGACAGTGAAGTTACCAGGTTGCGATTGCCGTATTTCATCGCCAGAAACCAGAAAAGGTAACCGAGGCAAGTGGGACCCAGAATACTGTATATCAAAGAGGGACTCGACAGCAGGGGCGAAAGGCTCAAACTTTGGGTGTCGCCCCTGAAAACCTGAATTCCGAAAAAAGCCAATCCGCTAAGCATAAAGATCAATGGCATCGCAGCAATATCGTCGCTCGATTTATACTTTTTTATAAGGTTTGAATATAAAGCCCATGAAACAGCTCCCATCACTGCAAAGAGAAATGCAAGAAAATTATCATCAAGCGCGGCGGCGATTTCAATCAGTTGCTGACCCGAGTAACCCTGAAGCAGAGCAATGAGGATTCCTGCAAGAGCCAAAATAATTGCAGGAAAATATAAAACAGGCTTAATGCGTGAATGATAGATTGGTACTCTGAAAATGTAAATAAGCACTGGCCAGAGGTAATTCAATAGAGTCACTATTATAAGCTCCTCGTTACTTTTTGCCAATCCCAGCGCCACATAAAAAAAGACATTGTTGAAGATGAAGAATATTCCCGTGTGAAAATAGTACTTTGGAGGGAGGGATTTTAAATAGCCTAAGAATTTAGGCTTCCCCAGCGCAATAAAAAGAATTATGAAATTCACTATCCCGCTGAAAAAGTAAATGTAAAAAGCCGCGTTGAAGGGTCCAAACTCGTTCATTACCGTTTTGGAAACAGCAACATTGCTGCTCCAAACGATAATCGCAAGGATTCCGGCAAAGCTTGCTAACTGCGTTTTCGATCCAGACATAACTTAATTTTCAGGCTGTGAATATACAGAATGCAATGCAACAAAAAAACATACCCACCCCGTCACTACACTCACTGCACTCAATACACTCACTACACTCACTTCTCCCACATCACTCACTACACTCACCACACTCACCACACTCACTTCACTCACCACACTCACGACGCTAACTACACTCACTTCCCTCACTTCCTTCAAAAACATTACAAACTTTAACTTTAGTTTATTACATTTATAACCTTAAAAATCTAAACCTACTCCTCTATGGCACAACAGAAAAAATTTGTCCCTTTTGTCTCGGCGGAAACCAACATGGCCGAATTCACCGTCCGCGCTTTGATTATAGGCCTTGTATTGGCCGTGGTCCTTGGCGCAGCGAATGCATATCTCGGTTTGAAAGCGGGTATGACCATTGCTGCTACCTATCCGGCAGCCGTTATCGGCATGGCATTGATAAAAGCTATGCGAGGAACCATTCTTGAAGAGAACTTTGCCCGTACTGTCGGATCCATCGGCGAGTCGGTGGCTGCAGGAGCAATTTTCACAATACCTGCATTTTATATTGTTTATCTTCAGAAGCAGCAGCAAGGGATCGAAGTGGATAATTTCTTTACCTATGGTGTTACAACAGCAATTCTGATTGCAGGGGGTATCCTGGGTATTATGTTTGTTGCATTACTTCGCAAAGTTATGGTTGACGATGCCGAGCTCCCTTTTCCCGAATCGGTTGCAGCCGCAGAGATTCATAAATCGGGAAGCAAGGCAGGCAGTGGCTCCAAGTATCTTTTTGGCTCTATGATCGTGGGTGCTATTGTTACAGTGCTTGCCAAGTTCAGCATTTTTGCCGATTACTGGGAACGCTTCATCGTTTTCGGAAAGCAGGGCATCACTGGTCTCGGGAGCTTTTTTGGCGAAAACCTTGGCGTTTTCGGCAAAGGGGGAGCTTTGGCCGGATCACCAGCTATTTCACCTGCCTATGTCGGTGTGGGATACATCATCGGACCACGGCTGGCATCGCTTAACTTCAGTGGCAGCGTACTCGCCTGGGGACTTCTAACTCCTATTATTCTGTACTTCCTTGGTCCGCAAATTGATGTTGATGGAATTGCAGCTGCCTTGGCACAATCTGAAGGCATCTCACAGCAGTCGGCCCTACAGAAAGTATGGATCGACAAAGCCTATTCCGTTTGGCGTTTTATCGTACGGCCTATGGCAATCGGTGGAATGCTTGTTTCGGCAGTCTTTACCCTGTACCGAATGAGGAAAAGTCTTTTTGCCGGCGTGAGCCGCTCAATCGATGACGTTAAGAAAGCCGCCTCAGGCATCGATACGGGTGTTCCCAGAAACGAAAAAGACATTTCATTTAACTGGATAATGCTTGGAATCCTTGGTGTTGCCATAGCAACATTTGCAATTACTTTTTTTGTTTTCAGTACAACGATTTTGGTAGCCATTGTGGCCGCAACAGTTATGATAATATTGGCCTTTTTCTTTGCTGCTGTTTCCGGCTATCTCGTCGGAATAATGGGTTCGAGCAATAACCCCATTTCAGGTCTTACCCTTACTGCACTTGTTGTAACCGCGCTTATCATGGTCATCCTGGGAGTCCAGGGCAATGAAGGTGTGGCAGCAACGCTTGGTGTGGCGGCTATTGTATGCGTTTCGGCTGCCGTGGCAGGAGAGATGCTTCAGGATCTCAAGGCTGGACACATCCTCGGCGGTACTCCCTGGCGCATGCAGCTCGGCGATATCATCGGCGTTGTAGCGGCTGGTGCGGTTATGTTTTTCGTTTTGTCCTATCTTAATCAAGGTGATATCAACACGGGTCTCAAGGAAGGTTATATCGGGGGATTTGGCTCCAAGGAATTATCTGCTCCTCAGGCTAACCTTATGGCTCTTTTGTCGCAGGGTATCGTGGGAGGGGAAATGGCCTGGCCACTCGTGATTACAGGAATGCTTCTGGGAATCGGTTTTATTATCATGCGAGTTCAAAGTCCGATGCTGGTTTTCGTGGGAATGTACCTTCCCCTGCAAACTACATTTGCAATTTTCATGGGCGGAATGATCAAAGGGATTTTAACCCTGTTGGCTGATAGGAAAAAGCATAACGAGGCACAGAAAACCCGCAGCGAGAACGTAGGGGTTCTCCTGGCTTCCGGACTCATTGCCGGCGAAGCATTGATGGGACTTGTGTTTGCGATTTTTGCCGCATTTGAGAAATTCCCTTCGGCAGTATTCAGCAATCCCTCTTACCTTATCGGACTTGCCGTTCTTTCACTTATCGGTTGGGGAATGGTAAGCCTGCCCCTTCGCAATGCAGGTAGCCCCGATGAGCCGGCTCCTCCGGCGGCGATGTAGATGGGGGAAGTGCCTAGAGTTTGGAGTGCCTAAAGTGCCTAGAGTGCCTAGAGTTGGGCATGTTGGCTTGATTATTGAGTTTCACATATAGTAAAGATTTTATAAAATGAACTAACTCCTAACTCCAGGCACTCCAAACTCTAGGCACTTCACACTTTACACTCACACTCACTCCTCCCCATGAACTACTTCCAACGACGCAAAATCCTCAAATCCATCAGCGCCTCCGACCTGATTCCAATTCGGGTACACGGGCATGCGGTGGTTGACGGAAAAGTTGTGATTATGGTGCCGAAATTTACCAGTAAATGGATGCATAATCTGTTTCCGCGAACTCAGATGCTTTTTTACCGGAT
>JAIFNN010000249.1 GCA_020047715.1 Bacteroidota bacterium
TATACCCGTTTCACTGAATTTGGTGCTTATAAGGCAACCTTCAAAACAACCGGCTTTGATGCCGCTATGATGGTTACCGGAGCTACCGCAGCTGTTAACTGGGGCGGAACCAACGAATACCTGGCTGCAAGCTTGTTTTTCGACAACCATACCGCTATTGGTTCATCAACAATCAAACAGATCATCACTATCGGATATACTGCTCTGACTGGTGAGGCAAGACCGGAATTCGATCAGACAATTTGGAATGCGCTGAATGAAGGAAAAGGAATTTCATTCGACCTGAAAGTTAATGATATAGATACGGATGATGCCTTAAATGATAAAGCTGAAAAAAAACCTGCTGAATACTGGTGGAGCACAACCAATAACGATGCTTATGCACTTACATGGTATGCAGGATTCCTGAATATTGCCGATATCACCGGTGTTGCTCAGGTAAAACCATCTGTTAGTATCTTTAGCCTTGTTACCCCCGACCAGATCCAATTCAGAACCAATGCAAACGTTGCAATCTATAACACCTTAGGACAACAGGTAATGGTTAAGAAAAACGTTAATCAGGTTGAGCTATCCGGTTTATCAAAGGGTATATATATCGTTCGCGCTAATAACGAGTCGAGAAAAATTTTACGATAAGTAGCAATTTTCTTTAGTTAGTATGTTAGTTAGTTAGTTATTAAGTACTTGAACATTAGGGAAAAGGGTTGATTCTACAATCAACCCTTTTTTTTTATTTTTTTGGCCAGTTAAACCAGCTAATGAATCTGCCCTGAAATCCTTTCATCAAGATCCAAAAAAACATACCTTTACATTGTTCGGATAAACAGTTATGACGCTATGAGCAAAAAAGCAAGTTGGGTATTTCTCTTACTTCTAACTGGTCAACTTTTAAAGGCACAGGAAAACCGGGTGAATTTTGAGCAACTGAATCTTTCCGACGGCCTTTCACATAGCCTTATTTCCGGATGCATTGAAGACAACAGGGGGTTTATGTGGTTTGCTACCCAGGATGGGCTGAACCGTTACGACGGATACAAATTTAAAGTTTATCAGCAGGGAAGAGGCCCAAGGAATCCCACAAACAGTTGGATTAACAACCTCTATCTGGATCGCCATGACCAATTGTGGATAATCTTTCAGGGAAAAGGGCTTAATCGGTTCGACACGAAAACCGAAATGTTTTACGATTATGTTCCCGATCAAAACAAACCCGGGTCCATATCAGATGTGCAACTCCAACCGGTGATAAGTTATTTAGACATTACATTTTTCGAAGATTGTTTCAATAATCTTTGGATGGGTAGCCAAAAAGGTTTGAATTTATACAATCGAAAGGAAGACTCCTTTACTACATTTATTCATAAACCTGATGATCCATACTCCCTCAGCGACAGCAGAATCTCTTCCATTTCATGCGATTCCAAAGGAAATCTATGGGTTGGTACCTATAATGGTCTTAACCGGATAGATCCAAAAACCGGGAAATGCACAAAATTTATGATCGACAGTCAGGGTTTTTCCCTTTCCGATACCAGCATCTCAACAATTTTAGTTGAAAATGACAGTACTATTTGGGTGGGAACACCGATGGGAGGAGTCAATCTCCTGGAATTCCCGGATAATCCCGAAAAATTTAAAATTACCCGATTTCTCCCAAAATCTGCTATCGAAAATGAGGAAGCTTCGATAATCAACATTTACAAAACACGTAAAGGTAAAATCCTCATTGGAATGATTGGCGGACTTTACGAAATCAGGCGAACCCCCAACGGATGGAGCACCATTCCGTATGAAAAAACTCTATTTAGCGATGTTGAGGGTATCATTGAAGATTCCGAAGGTAATATATGGGTTTCTAAAAGTTCAGCCAAACATTTACTCCGCTTCAATCCTGAAATGACAATCTGCGACGAGATTCCCCTTATAGCAAAGTCATTTGAGGAAATCAGGAACATTAAAATCCAATGTGTACGAATAAGCAGCACCGGGATTATATGGGTTGGAACCGAAAAAGACGGCATTTTAAAAGCAGATCTCAATGCAAAGAACTTTAAACTCCTTAGCAACAATAAACTCTCTTCCCCCCGCATCTCCCATAAAGAAGTCTATGCAATATATGAAAACAGCAATTCCGAACTCTTTATTGGTACCAAAGAAGGGCTAAACATAATCAACCCGAAGAGTGAAAAAACTTTAGTCTATAAAAAACAAGCTGAAAACCCTAAAAACGTAAGCTATACAGTCTCAAAAGATATTCCCGGAGATATTATTGGAGTAATCAAGCCACAGTTGGATGGGAAAATCTGGTTAGGGCTTTTCGATTACAAAATCAGTCTTTTTGACCCCAAAACAGGGAAGTTCCTGAACTTTCACCATAATCCTTCCGACCCAACCGCATTCAAGCCATGGTCGTTACGTTCAATCTGCGTTACCCGCAGCAACGATGTTTACTTTGGAAGCACAGGCGGAGGCTTGGCACATTACAATCCGCATGAGCAAAATTTCAACTATTACCCTGTTACAGAAATCGGTAAAGGCGGAACCAGCGATTATGGTATCAATATTATTTTCGAAGACAGCCAGGGTATTATCTGGATCGGAACAGCTATGGGAGGACTGAACCGTTTTGATCCTAGAAACGGAGCATTCAAACACTATAAGCATAATCCAAAGGATAAGAAAACCATTGGCAACAACTTGATTAAATCTATTCTTGAACCCAAAATTCATGGCGAAGACATTTTGTGGATCGGCACACAAGGAGGGCTTGAACGATTTGACAAAAAAACCGAAACTTTCAGTCTTATTGACAAATCGGATGGACTGCCAAGTAATATCGTCCATGGGATTCTTGAAGACCAGAAGGGTAATCTTTGGATAAGCAGCAATAAAGGTCTGACTTGCTTCGACCCTATAACATTCAGCTTTCGAAATTATACAACAGAAGACGGCCTTCAGAGCGATGAGTTTAATGAGGGAGCATATTTTAAAAACGACAATGGGATTTTGTATTTCGGGGGAGTAAATGGCATAACCTGGTTTAATCCGGCCGAAATGTCTGATAACCCTTATGAAGCCAAACCTGTAATTACTAATTTCAGCCTTTTCAATATTCCAATACTTCCGCTTGACACGATTGGAAAGAGAACCATTTTTACAACCAACATTTCCACTCAGAAACAGATCGAACTTACTCATAAAGACAAGATTTTTTCGTTTGAATTTTCTTCTCTCCATTTTATCTCTTCAAAAAAAACCCAATTCAAATATATCCTGGAGGGTTTCGAAACGGATGTGAATATTGTTGACGCCTCTAAACGCTTTGCATCCTATACCAATATCCCAACGGGTGAATACCAGTTTAAAGTTTGGGCAACAAACAGCGACGGAAAATGGTCGACAACTCCCGCAACTCTCCAGATTTCAGTACTCCCCCCTTATTGGGAAAAGATTTGGTTTAAAACACTCCTGGTTTTCACCATATTGCTTTTGTTTCTTACCATCCTTCGCATAAGAATACGGATACTGAAAAAACAGAAAAAACAACTAAAAGAACAGGTCGAAGAAAGAACCGGCGATCTCAAAAAAGCGAATGTGGAACTGGAAATACACCAAAGCGAAATTATCAAACAAAACGAAAAAATAGCCTCTCAGCGCGACAACCTTAAAGTTCAATATCATGAACTTGAAAAACAGAAAGAGGAAATCGAAGCAATGGCTCAAAAGCTTCATCAGGCTGATGAGTTGAAACTCCGGTTCTTCACAAACATCTCTCACGAGTTCCGTACTCCGTTAACCCTCATCCTGGGACCTACAGAAAACCTGCTGGAAAAAGAATCCTACTCCGACACTGCAAGAGTTAAGGAAACACTAACCCTGATTTACAAAAATGAAAAAAGACTATTCAGGTTAATAAACCAGTTGCTTGAAATCCGTCGGATCGAAACAGGTTCCCTTAAACTCAAGGTAAGGGAGGAAGATATTGTTCCTTTCCTCTTGAGTATCACAGAACTCTTCGAAGGGATGGCAAAAAAGAATAATATAAATTTCAATTTTATCTCCGAAAGCGACTCCATAAAGTTTTTCTTCGATACCGACAAGATTGAAAAAACCGTTTTCAATCTTCTCTCCAACTCATTCAATTACACCCCCAGCGGTGGAGCTATTATTGTTTTCCTGGAACACACCGTAATTGAAAATCAAACCTGGGTAAAAATCAGTGTTACGGATACAGGAAAAGGAATCTCTCAAAAACACCTGCCTTTTATATTTGACCGCTTTTATCAGCTGTCAACAAAAAGTGAAACGGGGCAAATCAGTTCTGGCATAGGCTTATCGTTGTGTAAAGACATGATTGAGAGACACAAAGGTAAAATATCCGCCAGTTCCGAACCCGGCAAAGGAACCACGGTTGAAGTGCTAATTCCCATGTGTGTTGAATGCTACGAAAAAGAAGAGTTTGCGGAAGATACAGACGGGGTTTCGTATTTAGACTATTCCCGCTCGATGCTCGATATCGATATTCAAACATCGGGCACTTCCTCACCTCTATCCCATACAGCAACAATAGACTCATTCCGCGCACTGGTAATCGAAGACGATCCGGATATGCGAAAGTACCTTATGGATGAATTGTCGGTCGAATACCATGTAAATAGTGCTCCCAATGGAGCTGAAGGCTTAAAAATGGTCCAAACCCAAATGCCCGACCTGATCGTTTCCGATATAATGATGCCCGTAATGGACGGATATGAATTATGCAAAAATGTAAAATCAAATGAGTTGACAAGTCATATACCGGTAATCCTACTAACAGCCAAAACTTCCGAAGAGCACCAGATCCAAGGTCTTGAATACGGAGCTGATGATTATATCACAAAACCCTTTAACCCTAATATCCTTAAGCTGAGGATCCGGAACATTCTTGAAAACAGGGCGCAGCTGGCCAAAAAATTCGTGAGCGAACTGGATGTGATTCCGTCAAACATCAAAATTAGTGAAATTGATCATGGATTCCTTGAAAAGATGGTTAAAATCATTGAAGACAATATCGACGATTCGGATCTGAGTGGCGACCGTTTGGCCAGTGAATTGGGAGTAAGCAAAGGCAACCTCTACAAAAAACTCAAAGCCCTCTCGGGCTTAACCGTAAACATCTTTATCAGGAACATCCGATTGAAGATCGCGGCAAAACTCCTTAAAAAAGGTAACTACAGCATTAGCGAGGTTGCTTATTCGGTTGGTTTTAACAACCCCAAATATTTCTCAACCTGCTTCAGCGAACTCTTTAAAATGTCGCCAAAAGAATACATGCAAAATTAATATCTTGTAACAATTGGTGAAAGTAACAAACCTCTGAACAAGCTTAGTGCAGTATCTTCGCTAAAAAGAGGTTCATGAAATTTTTAAGATCGATCTATAATCGCCCTTCCAAGATAATAATGCTGGAGATCGTCCTGTCTTCCGTCCTTATTATTCTTCTTTTCCTTTTAACCTTCCTGTATATATAGTAAAAATTGCCCCGCCATTCTGCCTTACGAAAAAAGACAATGCAGAAAATAGTAAACCTTTAAAGAAAAATAGTATCCCTGACAACCCTTCCCGATTTATATTTTTACTTCCATGATTGGAACATCTTTTAACAATATCAGGAAACTACTCGGATTTTGTCTCCTGACTGGAATTTTTATGTCGGGTTTGAATGCCCAGATCTCATCAGGAGTTACAGAAAACTACAGCAAGCGTTGCAGCAACCGAAGTGGGATTGCAATGGGAGGGATTGGCGCGGGATCTATTGAACTCCGTAAAAATGGTCAGTTCTATAACTGGAGCATAATGAACAACTGGCCGGCCTACACGGGCAGCCCTTTGGTTGTGCGCTCATTCCCCGGAAATTCCGATCAGGATTCCTATCTGTTTTTTATATTGCGTTATCAGGTAGAGGGAGAAAGTCCAAAATTAAAACTCCTGCAGATTAACGACGGGAACTCCGAAGCTGCCCTCGAAAGCATCAGCTACTATTTCCCATGGCTATCCTCCGTCGAAAATATTCAATACAACGGCACCTTCCCATTTGTAAACATGGAATTCTCCGACAGCTCTATGCCCTTCGTAGTAAAAATGCAATCGTATTCGCCCTTCATTCCTCATGATGTAAAAAACTCCTCCCTTCCGGGTATCTTTTTTGATTTCACAATCGTTTCCCATTCTCCTAAACCCGTTAAAGTTTTGCTTGTCGGCTCACTCAGAAACCTTAGTGGCTACGACACCAACGACAAGCATTTTTTGTGCAGTATTATCGACTCCCCCGATATAAAGGGCTTTTCCATGAGCAGCGGGGGAATGGATACCTCTGCCAGTTCCCGGGGTGAGATGGGACTGTTTTCTTTATCTCCCAACAGCAGCTATTACCTTGGATGGGAACATAAACACCCCTACTACGAAAAATTGCTGGTCAATGATAAATTTGAAAATATCGACGACACCCAAAACCGGAATCACACCTTAAACGGAATTACAAAAGCTCATACTTCAGGACAGAGGGATCAGCGTTGCTTTAGTTCAATTGGCATTAATTCGGAACTTCAACAAGGGGATACCTTAAAGGCCGATATCATCATGGCTTGGAATTTCCCGAATCTTTATGGGGCTTATGAAAGTAAGGATGAGGCTGAGGTTGAGGTTGAGGTTAAGGACGAGGTTGAGGGCGATTGCAGAGACTTTTCCATAAACTATCGGCTAACGAGTATTCAGGGGCATTATTACAATCGGTTTTTCAGTTCAGCTGAACAAGTGGCCCGATATATGTTGGAAAATAAAACAACACTCTACAACCGTACAAAATCCTTTCTCGATAATTTCTATTCTTCCGATCTCGAGCCTTTTGTTCTGAACCAGATAAACTCGCAGTTCAATACTTTTATTACAAGCTCAACCCTCACGAAAAGCGGAAAATTTGCTATCCGTGAAGGCCTTACCCCCGCACAGCCCTGGGGCCCGAATGGAACCATCGATGTCTCCCTGTATGGCTCGGCCAGCACCATTGCCCTTTTCCCGGAATTACAGAAAAGTATGATGCGAGTTCACAAAAATCTTCAAACCAATAAAGGAGAGATTAACCATGGCCTCAGTTCGGATCTGGAGCAAACCTTGAATGGAACTGCCGGAATTTACCATCGGGTGGATCTGGTTCCAAACTATATCCAACTGGTTCTGCGTGATTTCTTCTGGACGGGTGACAAGCAATATCTTGATGAAATGTGGCCTTCTGTTATTAAGGGAATCGACTATATATTGACGGAACGCGACTTGGACCATGACCTGATGCCCGACATGGATGGAATCATGTGCAGTTACGACAATTTTCCCATGTATGGACTTGCCTCTTATATTCAATCACAGTGGATTGCAGCCATAGCTTTAACACGGGAAGCTGCCCTGATAATGAAGGATCAGAAAACATTAAAACAAGCGACAGAAATTTTTGATAAGGGATTGGCCCTCATGAATGAAAAACTTTGGAACGGCAGTTATTACAACCTGTCAAACGACTATAACGGAACAAGGGGAAAGGATGACGGCATTCTCACCGACCAGCTGATCGGACAATGGATAGCTCACCAGGCAGGAATGGGATATTTGTTTCCCAAAGACAATGTCTCTAAAAGCCTTGATGAAATTATGAAGTCTTCATTCATTGAAGATTTCGGATTGAGAAATTGCACATGGCCGCAATACCCTGAGCTGTTTCCTATTCATGAGTCAAACTTATGGGTCGACCAGGCCAACACCTATTGGTCGGGAGTGGAACTTGGCTTTGCCAGCCTTCTTCTTTACGAGGGAAAAACCACTGATGCGCTGAAAATCATTAAGACCGTCGACGACAGACACCTAAAGGCGGGTTTATATTGGGATCATCAGGAATTCGGCGGACATTATTACAGGCCTTTATCTGCATGGTCAATTATTAACGGGTATCTGGGTATGGGAATAAAAAATGGCAATTTCAGCTTCGATCCAAAAATCGAAAAAGAAAATTTTAAGGTATTCTTCTCCTTTGGAAACGGTACTGCAAGGTATCAGAAGCAAAACGGACAAATAAACATTGAGATTTTGTCGGGGACAATGGACTTAAGTTCACTCTCCTTACCACAATCGCAACTTGATAATACAACTCCAGTATTATTCATCAATAACAAAAAAGTTAAAGCAAAAAGAAGCTTGAGCGAGGAGAAATGGGTATTTGAACTATCCACTTCAACAAAGCTGGAAATCGCATCCATACTTGTTGTAAAATAACTACTTTTATTGCATTGAATTCTCCTTATAGCACCATGTATAAACCATTGCAGATCAATTGGTTTTGAATCAAGTCCGTGATTTTCTTTTTGAAACCCTCACGTCAGGATAATGGCAAATCCAAATGGCAGAAAGGAAACATTTCAAAAGCTTAAAAAGAATTGCAAATCAAAAGCTAACTAAAATCCCCCGGAAACAAAATCTTAGAAAATGAAATACGGCCACTTCGACGATTCCGCAAAGGAATATGTAATCACCCGTCCCGACACTCCAAAATCCTGGAGCAATTATTTAGGCGACACACAATATGGAGCCTTGATAACCAATAATGCAGGAGGATACTCTTTTTACAAATCGGGTGGAATGGGCCGGTTTATGCGCATGCGATTCAACTCGGTTCCTATGGATCAGCCGGGCAGATATTTATACCTCTACGATAAGGCCGATGGTGACTTCTGGTCGGGATCGTGGCAGCCGGTTGGCAAGCCTCTGGATCAGTTCAAATCGGTATGCCGCCATGGTATGGGTTATACTGTTATTACATCCAATTACAAGAACATAGAAACAGAAACCACCTATTTTGTTCCTCAGGGAAAAGCATTGGAATTATGGAGTGTAAAGGTAAGCAACAAGGGAACCGAGAAACGCTCGCTAAGGGCCTTCACCTATGTGGAATATGCTGCCAGCTGGAATGCAATCGATGACCTCCTGAATATCCAATATGTACAATATATCGCCAGCATGAAAGTTGTTGACGGAATAATTGATCATGGCACAAATGTGAATATTCCGTCCATGCCCAACAATTTCAAGGAAAAAGATCAGGGTCGTCATACCTTTCAGGCAATTGCAGGACTGGAGATTTCCGGCTACGACACCGACCGGGAATCGTTTCTGGGCCCATACCGCAGCTATGCAAACCCTGTTTCGGTTTCCACTGGTATCTCAGGTCAGTCGAATGCATATGGCGATAATCCCTGTGGCTCTCTTTCGGGGGATTTGAACCTAAACCCCGGCGAGACAATTGTTTTCACAGTGGTCATGGGTATCGGCGAAGCTGGAAAAGAAGGTCTGGCCGCACGGAAAGAGTATTCCAACCCCCGCAAAACAGCAGAAGAACTCGAAAAAGTCAAATCGCACTGGCATGCCAAAACGCAGGGATTTATCGCCCAAACCCCTGATATCGAACTCAATTCAACCCTCAACGTTTGGGGCATTTACAACGCTTTGGTGACCTTTAACTGGTCGCGCGCCGCTAGTCTGATTTATTCGGGAATCGACCGCGACGGTTTGGGATACCGCGATTCTGTGCAGGATCTGTTGGGCGTTGTTCATGCAATTCCCCTGGAAGTAAAAAAACGTCTGGAATTGATGATTACAGGCCAGACTTCAGAAGGTGGCGCAATGCCCGTTATTCTACCCTTATCTCATAACCCCGGATTCGAACCCTTACCCGGCAAATCAGAATACCGATCCGACGACTGCCTATGGCTCTTCAATGCCATCCCGGCCTATATTAAGGAAACAGGCGATATTCAGTTCCTTTCAAAGGTTCTCCCCTATTCCGATTCAGGCGACGACACGGTGCTGCGACATATGCGCCGAGCTATAGAATTCAACTTGCGATTGTCGGGAAAACATGGCTTTCCCTGCGGATTGAGCGCCGACTGGAACGACTCCCTGAAATTCGGGTACGATGGCGAAAGTATTTTTGTGAGCATTCAATTGCGGTTGGCGCTCCGTGAATATATTGATGCTGCAGATTTATCGGGCTTGGACCCGGAAGCATCCTGGGCAAAAACCGAGCTTGAAAAATTGGACCAAAGACTCGAAAAGGACGCCTGGGACGGTGAATGGTTTATGCGTGGATACAGGGCCGATGGTATGAAATTTGGTTCAAAAGAATCCAATGAGGGTCAGATTTATCTCAATCCACAGGTTTGGGCAGTTATTAGTGGTTTAGCAACCGGAGAACGTGCCCGGAAAATCCTGGATAAGGTAAATGAAAGGCTTGCCACACCCTATGGGTTAATGCTGTGCGATCCCCCATATACCGATTCCGACTATACTATTGTAAGGTCTCAGTTATTTAATCCCGGTTTAAAGGAAAACGGAGGAATCTTTGTCCATACCCAAGGCTGGGGCGTAATGGCAGAAGCTATTGCAGGAAATGGGACAAGAGCCTATGAGTATCTCAGGGCCTATTTGCCTGCGGCTTTTAATGAAAAGGCCGAAATCAGGGAAATCGAGCCTTATGTGCTTTGCCAGTCCACACATACTAAATACAGCCCCAAATTCGGGGCATCAAGAATCCCCTGGCTCAGCGGCTCAGCTACCTGGACTTACTTTGCAATTTCCAGGTATATCCTGGGCTTTCAGCCGGAGTATGACGCTCTGGTTTTAGATCCCTGCATTCCCAAAGATTGGAAAGATATTTCATACACAAGAAAATTCCGGGGACATATTCTTGAGGTAATTATAAACAATAATAAGGGAGTTGAAAAGGGAGTAAAACTACTGAGATTAGATGGGGAAGAAATTGAGGAGAATCGGATACCGTATGGCAAAATCTTTAAGTCTGTAAAGATTGAAGTTGTGATGGGATAAATGGTGCATATCGATGTTGATTGGCAGTAAATTGTTAAATATTATCTTGCTCTTTAAAAAATTTGCCACAAATTTGCATTTGTAAGTCTGCATCACATGAACGTTGGCTCCAAGCCATTGACGAAATCAGAAATCGTCTTAGTGTGAAAGTGGGCTTATTTCATTTTTAGACCTTAACAAATTATTTTTCTCGGACATATAATTTTACTTTTTCAATTTCTCCTTCCTAAAATTTGCATTTTGACTATTTCACATTCGACTTTTCTCGGGAAGATTCTCAATCAGATAGATTTATTAAAACTCCCAAAAATCAACAATTTCTTAAAATAATCCTTCTATATGCCGACAAACCCGGCATCCCCTTATCACTCACCTTTAATATTATATGAATGCTGGAATCTGGTTCCAGTTGAGGCATAAGAAACGTTGCCATTGTTCCGGAAAATTTAATTTCGATAGTTTCACTAAAGTTTCCGGCTTCCTTATAAACCATCCATTCATAGCTTAATTCATTTTTATCGGGATCCGATGAGCCAGCCGCATCAAGAGTTACATTATCCCCAACCCGGAAATCAAGAGTCAGGTTTTCCCTTCCCTCAATTCCGTTTATGACAACAACCGGTGGATGGTTACACTCATTGTATTCACCAACGCACCAATCCATACGGGCAGCAAAATCATTCTGAAAATCTTCACGCCAACGATAAACGCCTGCTCGTGCAATGGCTTCATTTCCAAATGAATCAATAGCATCGGAGAAGTATCCCTTGTCATTCTTTTGAAATCTTCCTCCCCAACCTCCGAATTCAGGATGTTCCGGCACATTCAGTCCGTTATTCAGAAAATAGAACCACGAGGGAGTATCGCCTTCTTTCATAACCCCATGAGGATTGGGAGCTGTCCAGGTTTTCCGGGGATACAACTCACCCAGAGGACCATGGTTTTCAAGAACATTCGACCGCATCCATTCCATTGAAGTAAGATCTTCGTTTCCACCGAGGTAAATCCCACGGTATGCACCCTCCCGCTTATCATGGCCTTCGGGTGCTTTGGCCAGGATATACCAAAGATCAGGGTGATCTGCAATCAACAAGTCGAATATCTTATCCTGATCGTTAATATCATAAATCCTGATCCTTGAAATAAATCTTTTGTATTCTTCGGGTGTCCTGTTGTTTTTGACATTCCAGAGAGCCTGCGCCAGATCCGTCTGTCCCCCGAAAACACTGATGTTTAAAAGCCGATCATCCTGCCTGTCAGCCATCTTTATAATCCATTCAGAACCTTCTGTATCATGACCCTCCCCAACATAATTCCAACCTCTGTAAGGATTTCCGGTTTTCACCACTTCAATTAAATCCGAGGGAGATGCATAATTCTTATCATGTTTAATCAGATTGGGATAAACTTTTTCATATGCGTGGATAATCTCAACGATCAATTCCGGCCTGACAATTTCTCTGCCCAGCTCACCGGGTGTTCCCGCTGCGGAGCTTATGATTCCTTCAATATCAAATTCATTGGCATAAACCATAAGTCTCACAAGCGACTGCTGGTCATCGGGGTCTCCCCCGATATCTGTTGTTACAAGGAGCCTCTGTTTCTGACCTGATGTATATACAGGCAGAAAAAAGAGAATTGCAAAAAAGAAAATGACCTTCTGCATGAAAAATTTATCCTTAAAAAAATGGCTTGGTTCAACGATCAATTCTGTTTATTACTTCCCGACAATGCCGACAAATCCTCCCAAAGGAATCATCTTCAGCTCAATAATCCCGTCTTCAGAAACCAATTCCTTTTCCACAAGGCTGCGTTTTTCAGCGCCATCGGTAATAATATTGAGACTCCCATTTTCAGCTAAGGGGGAGATGTCGATTTTTACT